>CAJWFU010000001.1:0-28788 GCA_913031315.1 uncultured Phycisphaerae bacterium
CGTCGGATATTCCGATCACCCTCGCGGCATTGATGGGAGCGGCATACCACTATCAGGTCATCGCTCTGCCCGGCGACACCGCCGTTCGGCCGCGGATTTCGGCATCCGTGGCGACGGATTTCGGCCCCCTCGCTCCATCTCCCGGCGACCTGAATGGAGACGGTTGCGTCAACGCGGCGGATCTTGGCCTGGTGCTCGCCGGTTTCGGCGGAGTTCCACGATCGCCCGGACTGCACCTCGCCGATCTCGATGGTGATTTCGTGGTTGGTGCTGCCGACCTCGGTCTGTTGTTGGCCCTCTGGTCGCCTTGTCCGTGATCCAACGGCCGTCTCCTTCGGCGTGATCACGGCATCGCTGCCGAGCGAACATCGAAGAACCTCTCGATGGCATGACGACTGAAGTCATCGGCCACCCGCTCGTCACGGAGCGGGTGGCCGCTTTCAAATTTCGATCTTCTCAGGTCCTTGACTCATCGTTCGGCATGAGAAAGGGGGGATTCCACGTCTGAAATCGGGCCCCATCTTCAAATCTTGGACGAAACATCCTTCTTCGTGGAGACTGCGATCGGAGACCGGCCATGGACATGTCAGTGACGACGAACGATTGCAATGACCTGGACCTCGTTCGATCGGGGGATCTTGAAGCCTTCGGGCGGATCCACGATCGGCATGCACCATTGGTGCTCTCGGTCTGCCGTCGTCACGGCCCCGGTGGACCGCATGGGTCGCGGACCGAGGCCGAGGACGCGACCCAGGAGGTCTTCATCCGTGCTTATCGCAAACTGGACACCGTGGAAGATTGCACCCGGCTCGCGGCCTGGATCTGCACCATCGCCGGATTCGTGGTCAAGGAACGAAGGCGGGCGCTCGCACGCCGTCTCAAGCACGAGGGGGCCGCGATGAATCAGAAGATCCATGCTCGAGGGTTCGTCGACGAAAAGTCTCCGACGGCCGACCTCGAACGACGGGAACGATTCGATGTCCTGGAGTCGGCCTTGGATCGTCTTCCGGATGATCAGCGTCTTGCGATCCATCTTCATTACATCGAATCTGATCCGATCGCGGCGGCCCGGCGGGCGCTCGGCCTCTCCCGAAGTGGCTTCTACAAGTTGCTTGCCCGGGCTCGAGTCAATCTCGCAGACATGCTTCAGGATCTCAGCCCGGAGGACTCCCGATGAACGAACAGAATTCGAATCAGGATGTGGGTGCCGACCTCGACCGTCTCCTCGCCGAATGGCACGCCGACAACGTGGAGGCCGCTCGTGCGGGTCGGGATCGGGTGCTCGATGAGCTCCAGAAGGACCGACCGGAGATCGCCGGTCGTCTCGATCACGAGGTGCAAGTGTCCGATCGAACGAAATCAGATCTCATTCCCGGGCGAGGTCTGCTGGCGGCGGCACTCTTCGTGCTGGTGGCGATGCTCGCCTTGCTGGTCGTGCCCGGGCCACAGGGAGCGGCACTGGCCGGCGTACTTCAGATCCCCGATGGTGGAAGGTTGGAGGCCTTCGATGCGGAGGGTGCGCTCATCGGCCCCTGCCCCCTTCAGCACACCGATGTCGCAGCCGAGGTCAGCGGGCCGATCGTCTCGGTTTCCATCGCCCAGCGATACGCCAATCCCTACGAGATTCCGATCGAAGCGGTCTACACATTTCCGATGTCCAATCGAGGAGCGGTGCATCGGATGATGATGACGATCGTCGATCCGGATGGAAACGAGCGGATCGTGGAGGGCGAAGTCAAGGAGCGGAAGCTCGCGCGCCAGATGTATGAACAAGCGAGGGATGCCGGCTACGTCGCGAGCCTCCTCGAGCAGGAACGACCGAACATCTTCACCCAGTCCGTCGCGAACATCGCTCCCGGTGCGACGGTCTCGGTCGAGATCGGCTACCTCGAGGTGATCGACGCTCGTGATGGTGAGTACACGTTCGAGTTCCCGACCGTCGTCGGTCCGCGTTACATCCCTGGTGTTCCCTCCGCGTCATCGATGCCTGATCTTCCAGAGGGTGTGGCGGTTCGTCGCGGCATCATCCTTCGCGGACCGGGGGTCATCGTTCCCTTCGCGCTCCCCCGGGACTGGTCGGACTTTCTTAAGCGGCCGGATCAAGGATCCGATGGTCTGACGTTTGCGAGTTGGATGAAACGGAGGGTCGCGTCGGCGCCGGAAGAATTCGATTCATCGATGGTGGAGAAATGGACTCCGAACCGAATCTTCGAGACGTTGACCACGGGCGTGCGGATCGACCGTCCGGCGGTCGCTGGAACGATCAGCGAACCTCGAACCGAAGCCATGTCGGCGGTGCTGAGTGGTTGCGTGGTCTACGACACCGCCGCCAACGACGTGAAGACGCGAGACAGGATGTCCGGAGAAGTGACGCTTGAGAAGTTCACGCTCTACGAAGGGGGATTCGGGGAGATCGCCGATCGCTGGTTCTGTTGGGCATCGATCGCCGGACCTGCTCCCGGTTCGAACTTCTCTGCGGACACCGATCAGGTTCCGGATGCGGATCGCATCACTCCGATGCCGGTCCGACCGGACCAGCGAGCGGGCCACGACATTTCGATCGATGTTCGAATCGACACTGGAGGCGTACCGATCGTCGGAATCGAGGCGCCGCTTCACGAAGTCGTGGAGAAGCGTGATGGCGAGGGCAAGGTCGAGGTGACCCTGGCGAATCGAGTGATGATTCCCAATCGTGACTTCGTTCTTCGTTGGCGGCTTGCCGATGATGCGATTGCGGAAAGCGTGTTCACGCATGTCATTTCGGGTGATGGGAACGAAGCGGTTGACGGCGGATATCTGACCATGGTGTTGTCACCGCCGGAAAAGGTCGTGCCCGAAAGTGTTCGCCCGCGGGAGCTCGTCTTCGTGCTCGACACGTCGGGGTCCATGCGTGGATTTCCGATCGAGAAGGCGAAGGCGGTGGTGACCAGGGCCATCGATTCCATGCGACCGGACGATTCCTTCAATCTCATCACCTTCGCGGGCGCGACCAGGATGCTCTGGGATCGGCCTCGATCGGCCACTCCGGAAAACCGTGCCCTGGCGAACGCATTCATCGAATCACGCCAGGGTGGCGGCGGCACGGAGATGATGAAGGCGATCAACGCAGCCCTGACCCGGACGATCGAAAGCGACATTCCGATGACCGTCGACGAACTGAAGAATCTTCCGGCCGACGGTCGGGCGGTCCGGGTCAGGCTTCCCTTCGGTTCATTCGCCATTCGACAATTGGTCTCGAAGCCCGATCTTGGAAAGCACGATGATGGGATCGTCGCGAATCGTGACGATATGGACGTGCAGTACGACGGTTCGATGCCGGATCGCCCGGCCGGCGTGGTGAACATGGTGATCAACGGGGACACCGAGGTGGACCTTGATGGACGATGGGTCATCGAGGACGGTCGGAGAATTCTTCGAGTGGATACCGCGACCCTGGTGCTCGACGAGACCGCGATTCTCGCCGACGGCGTCTCGGCGAAGGTGGATCCGATGCGGATCGTGATCTTCATGACCGATGGATACGTCGGTAACGATCAGGCGATCGTGCAGGCGGTGCGTGACAACGCGAAATCCACTCGGGTCTTCGCCCTGGGAGTCGGGAACAGCGTCAATCGATTCCTGCTCGAGGAGATGGCTCGCCAGGGACGGGGTGCCGTCGACTACGTACTGCTCGCCGACGGGGCCGACGCGGTCGTCGATCGCCTGACGAAACGAATCCAGACGCCGGTTCTCACGGACATCGAAGTGAAGATCGAAGGGGTGGAGTGCTATGGGATCCTGCCCGCGAATCCAGAGGGTCTGCTTCCCGATCTCTTCGATGCCCGTCCGATCATGCTTCATGCTCGATATCGACCACCGACTTCAGGATCGGTGCAGGGAACGGTGGTCATCACCGGGAACACCGGTTCAGGCCCCTACGAGCGGCGAATTCCCGTGACCTTCGCCCGAGACTCCTCGGACCATGCTTCGATCGCCACCCTCTGGGGACGAGCGAAGGTCGACGAGGTGCTGGCGTCGCATCTGGCCGCGGTGGAAGGCGGCGCGACGCCTCCAGAGGTCGAGGCCGAGGTGGTCGCACTCGGGGAGGCGTATTCGATCGTGACTTCATTCACCAGCTTCGTAGCGGTGGAGAAATCGAAGATGGTGGTCAAGGGAAGACCGATGCTGGTCACCGTTCCGATCGAGCTTCCCGACGGAACCGATTGGGTCGGGTTCTTCGGTGATGACTGTCCCCCGTCGGTGCGGAGACGCGGTCTCGACATGGCCGTTGGTCTGAAGACTTCCACCGGAGATGATCTTGATGAGTCGATGGTGCCCTCGGCCACTGAACGGAGATTCGAAGCTCCAGCCCGGGAAGGGAACTCTTCGTTGGCCGGATCTGGTTCGACTTCGGAATCGATTTCAGGAAAATCATCTGGTGCTGGAGGGCGATTTGGTGCCTCAAGTGGCGGTGGTGGTCGGGCCTCGTTTGATCAGAACGCGTCCAGTCGAAAGCAGGCGGCCTCCGTTCCTGCTTCGCGGGGGAGAGGTCGGGGGCGAGGAAGAGGGAGTGCCTCCCGTGAAATTCCCGCACCACCGGTGATCGGCAGTGCCGACTTTGAAAGTGCCGTCGTCGACTCGCCCTCGGGATCGATGCGGGATCTTGATCGCATTGCTCGAACGATCGATCGCCAATTGATTCTGTTGACACTCGGAGCGCCGGTTTCGGCCTTGAACGGGATTCCGACTCTGGGTCTCGACGGCCGTCCCTGGATCGATGATTCCACGGTCGAGGTCACGATCCTCCTCGCTTCGGACGTGATGCTCTCGAAGACCATGATCGGAGAACTCGGTCTTCTGATTCAAGGCGAATCAACCATCGCCGGTGCCGGATTGTTGGTGGCTCGAATCGACATCGACCGCCTGCTCGATCTGGGAGAGATCGACCTCATTCGTCGGGTGATACCGAGTTCTGGTTCCTGAGTCGACGGTCGGCAGGATGAGGAACGATCACCGCCACCCCGGATCAGCCGGGGTGGCGGTGTTTCTTCTGCTGACGGGAATGGATCTCGAGATTCAATCGAGGTTGAACCGGAGAGACGGCCGGGAGACGGCGCGACCATCCCGCGTGATCACGGAAGTCACGGTCACCTGCACCCCGGATCCCTTCCGGACCGTTGAGACGGAACAGGTGACGTCGTTGCCATTTCCGGCGGACTCGATCACGGAATCTTCGCCCACGATGGTGGTCATGGTGGGACTGGCGATCACTCGAGAGGGATCACCGACCTTTCGGATCAACAGGTCGATTCGCACCTGTACGCGTTCGGGGTCGAGGAATTCACCTCGGGCCTCCAACTGCCAGCCGTCCACGGTGACCACGCTCGCGCCCGGCAGGGTGAGATCGGCGTTGGGCGGTGACTGGGCGGCACATCCTCCGAGGGAAACCAGAAGCAGCATGAGGGGCAGACGAAGTCTTGGCATGGTTGAATTCCGCTCGGTTCAGCTCAGGACGATGGCGATGGCACAGAGAAAAAATACCATGGCGACTCCGAGGAGGCCGAGCCGTGCCGATCCCTTCTGTCGAAGACCCCCCACCAGAATGGGAAGGCCGAGAAGGATCAGGATGACATCCCAACCGAAGGGATCCTTGCTTGACGGTTCTTCCGCATCGTCGGCCTCGGCTTCCGCTGGCGGCATCGCCACCGCGTCGGCTCCACGACGAACGGGATCGGAGATCGAGACCTCTTGATTCAGTTCGACCCCGTTGGGGGACAGGATCAGGTAATCGCCGTCTTCGCCCGGGGTGAGGAAGAACCGTGCGAGTTCACCGACCAACGGGAGTGGGTGGTGTCCGGACGGTCCCGGTGGCGGCGCACCCTCGCCCATGAAGGTGATGGTGGTCGCACGTACCTTGATGACGGTGCCTTGCCGGAGCGTTCCCTTTTGAGTCTCCTCCACCCGGACGTCGTAGGTGATGTCCCGGTTCAGATTCCGATCGTCGGCCCGTTCCACGACGGTCCGGCTTTCGACCTGGCCGAGGATGATCTCCGCCGCCTCCTGCTGCAGGATCTCCGGCGGAAGCGGCGCTTCTTCCGCGACCGCGGTGGTGAGGACGAGAAACGCGGCGACGCCGATGAGGAGTCGGCGGAGAATGTCGCGATGTCGATCGGGTGTTCGCATCAGAGAAACCGGTTGAAGTGATGTTCGAGCATTTCCTGACGTCCGCTCTCGAGCGGCACCTCGCCGATCCTTTCCGCTTCGTCCCTGAGGTCATCAAGGGAGCATGAACCGGACATGATCTTTCGCCCGATTTCGCCATCCCAGGATGCATATCGATCACGGACGAAGGCGTCGAGGCCGCCGTCTTCCGCGATCGCCGCCGCAATCTCCAAGCCGTGTGCCATGGCATCCATGCCGGCGATGTGGCTGTGAAAAAGGTCGCTCGGCTCGAAACTCTCGCGTCGACGCTTGGCATCGAAGTTGAGTCCACCGGTGGTGAACCCTCCCATCTTCAGCACGCAGCGCATGATTCTGGCGCAGAGAAGGGGATCCGTCGGGAAGTGATCGGTATCCCATCCGTTGGTCCACTCGCCCATGTTGGCGTCGACCGACCCGAGGGCGTCGCCTTCGATCGCGCTTTCCAATTCGTGTTCCATCGTGTGGCCGGCGAGCCAGGCATGGTTGGTCTCGATGTTGAGCTTGAAGTGTTCAAGGAGATCGAACTCCCGGAGGAACCCGAGACATGCGGCGACATCGGAATCGTACTGATGGGTGGTGGGTTCCTTGGGTTTGGGTTCGATGTAGAACTGGCCCTTGAAACCGATTCGATGCTTGTGGTCGACCGCGGCATGCAGAAGACGAGCGAGTTGGGCCCGTTCCCGCTTGAGATCGGTGTTGATGAGCGAGCCGTATCCTTCCCGACCTCCCCAGAAGACGTAACCCTCTCCGCCGAGGCGGTGGGTCGCTTCCAGCGCCGCCTTCACCTGGGCCCCGGCATGGCAGAAGGCCTCGACTCTCGGACTGGTGGCCGCCCCGCTGGCGTATCGGGGGTGGGTGAACAGACACGCGGTGCCCCAGAGCAGGCGCTTGCCGGTCTTTTGCATCTGCAACTCGATCGCTTCGACCACTCGATCCAGATTCCGTTCGCTTTCGGTGATGTCAGCTCCTTCAGGGGCGACATCTCGATCGTGGAAGCAGAAGAAGTCGATGTCGATCTTCTGGAGGAATTCGAAGAAGACGTCCACTCGTCGAACCGCGTTGTCGACCGAATCGGAACCGTCGTCCCAGGGCGTCCTGGCGGTACCGGCTCCAAAAGGATCGGCGAGGACGTTCCGCATGGTGTGCCAGTAGCAACTGGCGAAGCGAAGGTGCTCCCTCATTGATTTCCCGGCGATCTTGCGATCGGGGTCGTAACGACGAAAGGCCAGAGGATTGTCGGTTTCACGACCCTCGAAACGAATGGGGTCGATGTCGGGGAAGGCGGTCATGCGGAGCTCCGGGGTTGGTCGGGGGCAGTCTAGCCAACCAAGTGATGATCACCCCGTCCAGCGCTTGTTCAGATTTTCGGGACGCGGTCGAGGAGGTTGACCTCGATCGCTCCGTGGATGCCCAGGAGGATCGCTTCCGCGGCGTCGTGCCGAAGGTCACCCTTGGGCTTGGATGCGCCACTCCAGGCGATCACCCGCCGAGCCAGACCATCGGCCTCTCGTTTGGCGATCTCACCGGATCGTTGCTGTCGGGGAAGCATGAGGCTCTTCCGCCACGCGGCGGCGTGGACCTGTCGGAATTCAATTCCCCGGTGAGCGGCCTGCTTCTCCCAGACTTCGGCGATATCCCCCCCGCCCTCCAACCAGATCCAACCGAGGGGCGGCGCTTCACGCAGGATCGTGGGGACGCCCCGCCGCAACTCCGAGCGTGAACCGAAGTGCTTCGACCGATAGGACTTCAGGCGGCCATCCGGTCCATAGATCGCCAGTCCCGTTCGCAGACCCATGTCGATCGCGAGGAGATGACGTTGAGAGGGCGGAGGCGGGTTGAGCAGTATCGGATTGGGTGGTCGCTTCCGATCCGAGTCGTCCCGGGCTTCGAGTCGGGATCGTTTCCACTTCGCCTGTTTTTCCGAGTCTCGGTCACGGCGTTTCACGACTGGAACCCCCCGCGCCCTGAATTTCATCGAGCGCGAGATCCGCGGATCGGAATTCGCGTCGTGGCACGCCAGGCCCTTCGAATTCCAGCGAGAGGGCGCCATCGTCCTCGTTGGTCATCCAATCAAGAGTGATCGGATGCCATCCGGTGGCCAGGGGAATCAAGATCGGGTCGACGCCTTCAGCCCGGTTGAAGCCGGTGGTCGGGTGTCCGATTCGCAGGCGCCCCGCACCGCGGTCGCTCGCGAGATGAAAGGCGTACACGCCATCCTTTCGGATTCGGAGGAAGCCCTGGAAGCGAAGCCCGCCACGGCCTCCCGGTTCGCGAGTCGCCAACGGAATTCGGTTGGTGGTGGAAGAACCGATCGGGGACGAGATCTCGATCTCGTCGAGTCGTTCCCAGGCATCGTCGTAGTGGAGGACTTCGAGCACGCCGGGAAATTCAAAGTCGTGATCGAGGGGAAGTGCGGCGGAACGAACGTCCGCCGCGTTGAATCGCTCGAATTCGGCTTCGGCGGTCAGGAGGCTTCGTCGATCTCCCTCGAACGCGGCAGCGCGAAGGGAGACATCTTCATCGATCACGATGGGACCTCCCGCATGCCGGGGCGACTCCCGGGTCGGATCGGTTCCATCCAGCGTGAAATGGATGGCGGCACCGTCCCGATCCGCGGCGAGGTAGGCCTCGGTCCGATTCAGGAAACGATTCGATTCCGCGGCGATCTCCACCGAGGGCGGGCCCGAGTGAACCCCGATGTGCACGAGCGTCGGAGCGGTGCGGGCATCCTCGATCACCACTCGAACGCGATTGGCCATCACGGTCGGGAACCGGAGGATCCGTCGGTTTCCAACCGTGGTCCCACGGGCCACCGTGGTCCATCCGTCGACCGTTCGGCATTGAATGCTGAAGGCGGCGATTCTCTGTCCGATGGGAAGATGCTCACGGAGTTCGACGTGATCGATCGGGCTCGGTCGGGCAAGAGCGATCTCCACGGTTCCGGTGTTCGAACCATCTTCTGCGGCCCAGAAGGTGTGGGGGTCACCGTCCACGGCGTTGCCTGCGGCGAACGGACCATCATCACCACCATGAGTCTGCTCACTCGTGGCGGGTCGGCCGGCGGCGAGGTCTTCTCGAAGAATGTCGTCGATCGCGGTCCGGAGTTCGAGAATCGCGGCGGCATCGTTCTCGTGCACCAGTCCGCGCCGATCGACCGGGAAGTTCAAAAGG
The DNA here is from genome assembly GCA_913031315.1 of uncultured Phycisphaerae bacterium. GTDB lineage: Bacteria > Planctomycetota > Phycisphaerae > Phycisphaerales > SM1A02. The sequence continues at coordinate 9,352 of CAJWFU010000001.1, forward strand.
AGATTGGCGCCACGGCCGATCGATCCGTACCAGATCTCAAGGAGTTGTTCGAGGTTCTTGACCTGGTCATCCTGTGACGCGTGGTAGTACCAACCGGGTCGGATGGAGACGTCGGCCTCACCCGGGAGCCAATGGGTTCCATCGGCCTGACCTTCATTGAGATCGGAGTTCCGACCCGGGATACCGGGATAGAACTCGTCCCGCTTGAGCAGATTCCAATTGGTCTCCCCCACGATCCCACGCTCGTTCCCGATCCAACGGACATCCGGTCCGGCATCGCTGAAGATGCAGGCTTCGGGTTGGAGCTCGCGGACCACGTCTCGGAAGAGATCGAAGTCGTAGACCTGTCTCCTTCCGTCCGGTCCTTCCCCGTTGGCGCCGTCGAACCAGACTTCGAAGATCGGCCCGTAGTTCGACAGGACTTCGCGAAGCTGGGCGACGAAGAATTCGTTGTAGGCGTCGCCCGAACCGTAGAGGGGATGGTTTCGATCCCAAGGCGAAAGGTAGACCCCGAAATCGAGACCGAAGCGTGCGCAGCTTTCAGAAAGATCTCTGAGCACGTCGCCTTCTCCGTCTCTCCACTCGCTGGACGAGACGTCGTGGTCCGTGAGGGCGCTCGGCCAGAGGCAGAACCCGTCATGGTGCTTGGCGGTGATGATGACACCGGTCATGCCGGCGGACATGAACACCCGGCACCATTGATCGGTGTCGAGCTCCGTCGGGTGGAAGGTCTCCGGTCGTTCATCGCCATGTCCCCACTCCAGGTCGGTGAACGTGTTCATGTTGAAGTGCACGAACGCGTACATCCCCCGCTCGTGCCAGGAGATCTGGCGGGCGGTGGGCGTTGGAAGAAGGGGTGGAGGCGGTGGCACGTCAGGGGCCGGCGGAACGGTCATGAGCAGAGCCGGAAGAATCAGGGACGCGATCATGAACGAATCCTACGGCGAATTCTCCTTTGAATCGAAGAACCCCCGCCGACGTTGGTCGGCAGGGGCTCGTCTTGAAGATCTGATCGATGGGCGTGAGTCAGGCGTCCTTCGCCTTGACCGCTTCGATGCCCACGATGATCCGGGTGTTGTCGCCGAGGACGCCCTTTTCGATGCCGTAGGTGTGCTCGAAATCACTTCGCTTGATGTCGAACTCGGCCTCGAAGCCGGCTCGACGGCCCATCATTTCACCGGTGCCGGTGAAACGGACGACCGCGACGACTGATTTCGTGACGCCGTTCATGGTCAGATCACCGGTCACGTCCCAGACGGTCTGTCCGAGACGCTCGCATTCGGTGCTCTTGAACGTCATCTTCTCGAACTCCTTCGCATTGAAGAAGTCGGGGCTCTTGAGGTGCTGATCGAGCTTCTCGTTGCCACTGTCGACGCTGTCGATATCGATCTCGACGTTGAAGGAGAAGTGGTTCTCCATGCCCGGCGTGAAGGTCACGACGCCGTTGACATCGTTGAACCGACCCCAGAACTGTCCCGCCTGGGCGTGCTGCACTCGAAAGAGGGCGGTGCTGTGAACCGAGTCGATGTCATAGGCACCCTCCGGCATGTCGGGAAGAGGTTCCACGACGGAGACCGCGCCGGGCGCGATGGTCGACGTGGTCGCCACTGTCGTGGTGTCTTCGCAGAAAGCGCTGCTGAGAGCATCGCAGGGGCAGAGGTCGAGCCCCTTCATGGCGGCGGCGCCGCCAAGGGCGACGGTTCCGCCAATGACACCGATCTTGATGGGGAGGCAAAAGAAGGCCATGGATGGTCTCCGTAGAAAGGTAGTTGAAGAATGGAGAAGAGTATTCGACCGCCGGGCGGAAAGAAAGATTGCGGCTGATTTTGGGATTCCCCTTCGGAGCTTTATGCATGTTGTAACACATAAAAAGACGCTGGAGGTGGGCTATCGACGGATTTCACCCTCTTTTAGGTCATAAGCCCGGTTTTGAGATCGAGCGGTTGGGGCTGATCATCTGAATGCGTCTGTCTTGAGGGCTCGAGACCGCTAGCATCCGGAGGGCCCTCCAGAACCACTCAAACCGCCATGAACCTTTCCGCCAATCTCCTGTCCACCGTGTACCTGTTCGTGGCTGCGATTGGAATGATCGTGGCGATTCTGGGGTACCGCGGCGAAAACAGGGGTCGTGCCAGATGGTGCCCCCGCTGTGACCAGGATCTTTCGGGGACCGAGGCAAGGATCTGCTCGGCCTGTGGTTTCTCTTCGCCGGAGGAAGTCGACTTCCAAAGCCCTCAACGTCGCTGGTGGATCATCATCACCGGGCTGAGTGTCGTCTCGGTGGCCTCGACCCTGGCGGTCGGATGGGATCCGGGCCGGGCCTCAAGACTGTTCACGCCGGTCTGGACCCCCATCGAGATCCGGGACCTTCCGATTGGATGGCGGGTGGAACGATCATCTTCGGACGATTTCGAAGGTACGGGCTTTCGAGAGCGAGTTCGCATCCTTCATGAGAAGAAGGTGCACTTCGACTGGCAAGGGTGGTCGGCCGATCTTGGTTTTCTGGACTCTCGAACCGCTCGGAGAGTGGGGCTCGGAACCGATCTCGATCGAAACGGGGTCCCCGATCTGGTGATTCGCATGACCGAGATCGCGGGTACCAGGTCCTGGGTCCTCTTCTCGCTCGCAGGTCGTGATGGAGTTCCACGACTTCAACCGGCGGCGGTTCTGACTGATGGTGGTTTTTCAGATGTGGATGGTGACGGTCATTTCGAATTCGTCGCGGAAGACTCGGCACTCAGGAATCAGTGGAGCGAGCCCGGAAGGATCTCCGTGCCGTCAATGGTGTTCTCCCCGGCTTCCGGGGGGTGGCGGTTCGATGAGATGCTCTCCAGAGGTCGCCCGCTGCGTTTCGATCTGACGGAAGATCCTCTCGAGCCATTGACGAAAGCCCGCGCCCAATGGGCGGAAAATAGAAAGCCATTCGTGTCCTCGTTGTTTGGAGCCGCATTTCAGCTCGCGTCGAGAGGGCGTTTCGTGGAGGCCGATCGGCTTCTCGGAGCCGCGTGGCCGGGCGACACGAATCCGAACGACGTGGCGGACTTCACGACGTTCTTCGAAGCCTCGGGAAACAAGAGAGCCCGGAGCTATGTGGCGAATGCCGAGGCCCGCCGCAGGATCTTCGAGGACATGCTCGCCGCATCGAGATTTTCAGATGAACTAGCGACGCTTCGTTCCACCTCCCCACTCGAGGATTGAGATCGAAAAGTGGTGCCGATCGGTATGCTCGAAGCCCCGTCCATTCGTGAAGGAAGCCCTGCATGTCGACCTCCCTGTCACTCGTCGTCCTCTCATTCGTCTTCGCGATCGTCGACGAGATGCCGAAGTCCGAAGCCCTCGTCCCCGACGGATTCACGGCGAAGGTCGTGGCGACCGATCCCCTGATTCAGGATGCGGTGGCCTTCTCGGTGGATCCTTCCGGCAATCTGCTGATCGCGGAGACCGAACGAACCAACCACGGTGCCATGGACAATCGATCCAGCCCCTGGCACCTTGAGGATGATCTGCAATCCCGGACGGTTGAAGATCGCGTCGCCTACATGGAGAAGTGGGCGCACAAGCAGGCCAACGGCATGAGCTATTACACCGAAGCGCCGGACCGGGTCCGAAGGTCGGTTGATGCCGATGGCGACGGGATCTACGATCGACACACCATTTTCGCCGGGCCTTTCAACGAGGTCGCAGACGGAATCGGCGCCGGTGTGATGCCGGTTGGTGACGAGGTCTGGTACACCAACATCCCACATCTCTGGCGGCTCATCGATGCCGACGGGGACGGGGTGGCGGAGACCAGGGAATCGATCCAGTCCGGATTCGGCGTTCGATTCGCGCTCTACGGACATGACATGCACGGCCTCGCAGCCGGCCCCGACGGACGCATCTACTGGTCGATCGGCGATCGTGGGTATCACCTGGTGACCCCGGATGGTCGAACCCTCGCCGATCCGCGGGGCGGCGCGGTGTTTCGATGTGAACGGGATGGTTCGAACCTTGAAGTCTTCGCCACCGGTCTTCGGAATCCACAGGAACTGGCGTTCAATGCGGTTGGTGATCTGTTCACCGGAGACAACACTTCGGATGCGGGCGATCGAGCCCGGATCGTCTTCGTCGCGCAAGAAGGCGAGACCGGTTGGACGATGGACTACCAGACGCTCGAGGGAGCGAATCTTCGCGGCCCCTGGGAACAGGAACGCATCTGGGAAGTGGTCACGGATGCGAACGCCGAGTATCGACCTGATTGGACTCTCCCACCGATCGCGCACGTCGGAGCTGGCCCTTCGGGCCTCACCTACGATCCGGGCCTTGGTCTTCCCGATGCGTACCGCGACCATTTCTTTCTCTGTGACTTCACCGGATCCCGGACCAAGAGTCGGATCTGGACGTTTCGGCCGGTCCCGGAGGGCGCTGGATATCGAGTCGAAGACCCCAGGGTCTTCGCGACCGGGATTCTGAATACCGACGTCGACTTCGATTGGAATGGCCGGATGCTGGTGTCGGAGTGGGGCAAGGGCTGGAGTTCTTCGAAGAAGGGTCGTCTCCATGCCATCGAACATCCGGAACGAATGAAGGATCCGCGGATCGCGGAAGCCCGGTCCCTGGCGATCGCCGGGATGGAGAGCCTCGATGATTTCACCCTCGCCGATCTTCTTTCGCATCCGGCTCGTCGTCTCCGATTGATGGCGCAGTATGAACTCGCCGAACGGGACGCGGTCGCGGTGTTGGCCGGAGTCGCTCGCTACGAGACCGAACAGTCCGCCCGCTTGCATGCGATCTGGGGACTTGGGCAGATCGCTCGCAGCGCCGCGGCTCGAAACCGGCGAACGAAAGCGGCGATGACTCCGGTCATGGAACTCCTCAATGATGCCGACGCCGAAGTACGGGCTCAGGCAGCCAAGGTCCTTGGCGACCCCGCCTATCCGGCGGCCACCGATTCCCTGATCGAAGCCCTCGCGGACGATTCACTTCGTGTTCGATATCACGCTGCGATGGCCCTGGGTTCCATCGGTGATGTCGCCGCCGCACCGTATCTGCTTGCGATGTTGGCGGAGAATGACGATCGTGATCGTTTCCTCCGGCATGCCGGGGTGGTGGCCCTGGTCGCATTGGCCGATCGGAACACCATCGAGGAGATGATGGCGAGCCCGGCTGCGGCGCTTCGACGGGCATCGGTACTGGTGCTCCGCCGTCTCGGCGACCCCGGCATCGAACGGCTGCTCTTTGATGTGGATCCTCGAATACGGACCGAGGCGGCTCGTGCCGTGCATGACGTACCCATTGCTTCGGCGATGCCGGCGCTGGCATCCCTCGCAGATCAATACCGATCCGATGGTGGCTCGACCGACGGCCGCGACCTGGAAATTCGTCGCGAGATATTTCGCATCGGTCGGAATGAGGGAGCGGCCGATCTCATGACCCTCTCTTCGTTCGATGGGGATCCGGACGAAGTCGAGATCATCACGAGTTTTCAAGGCCTGACCGATGGTGGCGAAGAGTACCTGAGTCGATTGACCGGACGAGTCGTGGCGCCTCAGACGGGCACGTACCGTTTCTCCATCGCCAGCGACGATGCTTCCTTGTTGCGACTTTCGCTCACCGGAGCTCGGAAGGATCTGCAGCCCGTGGCGGAGGTTCGGGGTTGGGTCGGGATGAATGAATGGACCGGCCAATCGGGGCAGACCAGCAAGCCGGTTGAACTGATGGAGGGTCAGGAAATCCTGATCGAGGCTCGTCATGCCCAGGGAGGCGGCGGCAACCACCTTGCGGTCGCCTGGACTCTTCCGGACGGGACGTTTGAAGCCCCCATCGGGGGGTCGTCGGTGAGTCGACTTCCAACCGAGACGCCGCTGCTTCGCCGAGTGGTGGACGCCAATCTTCGCGGAGGTACGCGGGATGATCTGGAAAGATTGACCGCGTTGGCGATGAATCACACGTTGCCACCGGCAATCGAGGCGGAAGTCATGCTCGCCATCGCGACCTTCGACGAACCGGGACCTCGTGACCGGGTTCTGGGTTGGTGGCGCCCGGTTGATCAGGCTCCGCGCTCGATGGAGTCGATGCGCTCGGTACTTGCGCGGACGCTGCCGGTGCTCGCCGATGATTCGAGGCCCCTGGTACGGGCCTCGGCGCGTGCGACCGCAAGCAGGCTTGGTGTGGCGCTCGACCCGGAGATGCTTCGTGCCACCGTGTTCGATCGCGAAGCGAATGCCGACGACCGGGCGGCCTGTCTCGCTCAACTCGTGCAGATCGGAGACGAACAGGTATCGAAGGCCCTGGAGGTATCGCTCCGTGCCGACGATCCTGAATTGCGGGCTGCGGCTCGAGACTCGCTGGCTTCAATCGATGCTCGAGGCGCCCTCGCGGAATATGAAAAGGCGATGTCGGAGGGAGTCGACATCGAACGCCAGCGGGCGATCCTGGGCCTCGCCCGAATCAACGATCCCCAGGCCACCGATCGACTTCGATCCGAGACCGATTCCGCGTTCGCCGATTCCGAAGCACCCCGAGCCTGGATGGTGGAGTTGCTCGAAGCCGGTTCATCAAGTGGGGACGAAGCACTGGTGGCCTTCGCCGAAGACTGGAAACGCCGGAGTCTCGAGGATCCATCGGTGTGGGACGTGGCACTACTCGGTGGTGATCCGACCGCCGGAGCCCGAGTGGCGCGATATCACCCTTCCGCCGCCTGTCTTCGGTGTCATGTGATCGGTGGCATGGGCGGCGACGCAGGACCGTCGCTCGAGGGCCTGGGGGCGCGAACCGACTCGCGGCAGATACTGCAGTCGATCATCGATCCGCAGGCGGTGCTGGTGGAAGGCTATGGCGAGGTCAGTGCGATGCCCAACATGCGGCCACTCCTCACGCCCCGTGAGGTTCGGGATCTTGTGGCCTATCTATCGACGCTCACCGAGACCGTGACCGACGGTCATTGATGCCGTGGGCGGGTCGGATTCGGCGTGGTCGGAAAGCAGTCGGGCCCGGAGGAGGATGACCGCGTCCAGAAGTGGTCGGTCCTCCGTGGTCTCAAGGGTTGGAACATCATCGAGGATGAAGAGATCCTCCCCCACGTTCGACCGCCAGTCGCCACGTTCTTCGAGGAAGCTCATGGTCTCGGTTTCGGTCGCCGGAGATGGAACGTCGGGGAGAATGCCCCACTCGTCTTCGTTGGCGAGACGATCGATCAGCCTCAGCCCGCCGGTGCGATCGGGGATGAGAAACCAGGACTGGGTCACCACGAGGTATCCGTCCGGCTGGATGGTGATGATCTGCACGCTCCCCTTTCCGTGACTCCTCTCCCCGATGACCACGGCGTCGTTCGTGGCCTGCAGGGTTCCCGAGAGTAACTCCGCGGCGCTGGCGGAATCCTCGTCGATCAGGAACACGATCGGCAACCCGGCTAGGCGGGTGTTCGAGCGACGGGCCTTCGTGTTTCCGATGGCGTTCCCGTGTCCATCCTCCGCGTTGAACAGAGACCCGTTCGAGATGAAGAGGTCGAGCAGGCGTTCGGTCGCTCCGAGGCGGCCGCCACGGTTCGTGCGGAGGTCGATGACCAATCCTTCGACCTGCCGTTCGGGACCACCGCTCGCCTTCAACTCACGCCCGGCATCACGCATGGCAACGCGAAAGTTTCGGTCGGTGTCGGAGGTGAATTCTCGAATGGCGATGTAGGCGATCCCGCATTCGGGGTCGAGTATCCAATCCCAGATGGGTCGGGTCTCATGATCGACACCGATCTGACGCCAGCCATGCAGGGTTTCCCGTTCGACGGAGTTCCGAATGACGTCGACGGTGTCGATCCGACCGATGTCCGGTTCTCGATTGTGCCGGACCTGAAGTCGAACCACGGAACCGGGATCACCGAGGATCACCTCCATCGCACCCCGAACTCCGAGATCGTCGATCGATGTTCCATCGACCGCGAGCAGGACGTCACCGGTCTTGATTCCAGCCCGACGAGCCGGCCCCCCCGACACGGGTAGCAGCTCGATTCCATCCGGTGTCGCCCGAAGCATGACACCGATGCCGATGTACGAGTCATCCAGCATCCGCTTGAACATTTCCGCGTCTGCGCCATAGAAGACGTTGGTACGAACATCGGTCGCTGCAAGCATGCCATCCAGAAAGACCCGGATGGCGTCGACATCGGTTTCGAAATCACCGGCGTTCGATGCGGCCTGCAGTCGGCGTCCGAGATTTTCCATCGCCTGCTTGAGTGTCCTGGTCGAAGGGTCGCTGGAAGCATTCTTCGCGTCCACCTCCGCTTCGAACCGACGCTGAATGTCGATCAGCAGGTCAGAAGGTTCATCGGAACCGAACTGTTCCTCAAGCGATGCGAAACCACCCGCGGTGAGGACACGCCAGTCGGGGTGATCAACGTGTCTTTGCATCAGGGTTCGAAGGGTGTAGGCCAGAACGCGTGGTTGCAGTGGGCTGACCTCCCCACCCGCGACCACTTTCCGATCAGCTCGTCTGCGGGCGTGATCGATCGCTTCCAGTTCGACCCTGGGATGACGGCCATCGGCGGCGGCATGCGCCACCCAGGTGAATCGCGTCCACGCTGTTTCAAGATCGCCATCGAGCAATGCTGACTGGGCGTCGGCATTCCATTCGACGATCGCGTCGTCGACGATCGTCTCGGCGATATCGGCGACTTCGTTCGGAAGCCCCGCTTGAAGGAGATCGGCGAGCTCGGCGATCAGGATGGCGCGTTGATCACACGTGGCTTTTTCGTCGAGCTGCTCAAGGATCGACTGTGCCGCTCCGACCCGCGCCAGTTCCGCTTCGGTTCGGGAGATTCGAGCTCGTGCCACCAACCGCGCGAGCCAGGGATCGTGAAGCTCGGTTTGAAGACTGGGCAGTTGATCGATCGAATCAGCACCGGCAGTGGCTTCGGACCAGACTTGAGCACCCCATGACGTGGACCGACCTTCTAAGGATTCGGTTGGTGGGCGGTACCGAGGTATGTCGGGGCCGGATGTTCGACAGGCGGAAAGAGCGCCACCGATCAAGAGCATCAGGATGAGACCGAACTGCCTGGCCGACTGTTTCATGAGATTGATCCCTGATCACCTTGCATGGTCCCAAATGATATTCGCCGCCGGCACCATGAATGGAGGCCGGCGGCGAGCATGGTCTGAGATGCTGAACCTTCAGCGATCAGTCTCGTCGTCGACGACCAAGTCCGAACGCGAAGACGGCGATGGTTGCTGGCGCTGGGATCGAAGCCGGTGCGAGGCCGGTGCCGAAGACCCAGCCATCACGACTCCCGTCAACCAGGACCCGGTCGCTGAAACCAACCATGGAACTGGCCCAATCATCCGTTCCGTCGGAGATCCAATATCCCCACGTGTCGAGGTAGTCGGGGGGTGAACCTTCGCCGTAGTCGTACGCATCATTGATACCGACTCCAACCAGGAAGTCACCGAAGGAGTAGGCGATGTAGTCGAAGGTGAACTCCAGCCCGTCAACGGTATCTGCCTCCGTGGCGATCACATCAAACAGATCTCGTCCGGTGATGGACGAATCGAATGAAACCTCGAAGAGATACGACTCCCCCGTGAGGAAGTCGAACTGAACCTCAGCGGTGGAATCGCCGCTTCCGAGATCCCAGGACCCCACGAAATCTGCGGAGGCAAGGCCACTCACGGCGGCGGTAGCCAACATAGCGGCCACACGGTGAACTGTATTACTGCGCAATTGTCGCGCCCTTTCTGCCGGATTCGCGCCGGCGGGTTGGAGCTGAATTTTGCTGGATTGACCCGAAATTCGGGGCAGCCAGAAATTCAACCCAGAATGCCGAGACCGACGACCCGACTCGTACCGCCGGACGTAAAGGATGAAGTTCGGGAACTTCTCTCCTCATGCCCTTCTTGGTACACACGGTGCCGCGTGCGTGGCGGATTCTCACCGCCTTCCTCAGTCTCAGCAAGACAGAAGAAGTCCGGATAATACACCGTTTGGATTCTCCCGGCCTCCGGTTCTCGGGACCAACCTTCTTTAATGAGGACAATGTTCAAACCACACCCTTTGGCGGCGGGTTGAATTGTAAACTATTGTTTCACAGTAGTTTACATGAATTCGGGGTGTAAGCCTGTGTTTCCGGGGATCCACCGCCCTGGTCTCACGCCGCTGAGTCGCAACTGCTTTGACTCGTGGCAAGCATGGGATACACCGTCCGGGGCTCGGATCTCACGATCCGAGCCCTTATTCTTATGTTCGTTGTTTGATGGATAAATTTTTGGAAGTTGAAATTGACCTCCAGCGGAATCCGCCGCTTGTTTTCGACTGTTCCCCGTGGAACATCTGGGACGAGCCCCCCCTCCAACCTCCGCACATTGATAGGCACCGTTTGGTTCCCCGTGGAACATTCGTCGCCTGGAGTGGTCATGTGTTCAACCGTGATAGTCTCCCCGAACGACGACCGTCGGTCGTGATCAGTCCAGATACCCTCAAAGGATCACTGGTATGCCCGCACCGAAAAAGACCGCGGGGCGTCGGCTTGGCCGAGGCCTGGGAAGCCTGATAGGAACGCCAGTAAAAATTGAACAGCCTTCGGTTCAGGATCCAGAGTCTTCAGGACCAAGCCTGACGGCAACTCCGCTCGCCAGCCCCCCCACCATGGCGGCGGAAGCGGCCACCGATTCGGGTTCTGGAATTCGGATGTTGAAGCTGGATTCAATCCGCCCGAATCCGAAGCAGCCTCGGCAAAGATTTTCAGAGGAAGCCATTTCTTCGCTGGCCGAGTCGATTCGGTCTGCGGGACTGATGCAGCCAATCGTTGTTCGTCCTGACGCCCGCGGATTTGAGATCGTGGCCGGAGAACGACGCTGGCGTGCTTTCGGCTTGATTGGAAAGTCAGAGATTCCGGCCATCGTCAAAGCCGTTGATGATCAGACCGCGGCCGAATGGGCATTGATTGAAAACCTGCAACGCGAGGATCTCGATGCATTGGAGCGGGCCGATGGGATTGCCAGGCTGATGGAAGAGTTTGGGCTTTCTCAGACTGCGGTGGCGACCCAAATCGGTTTGGACCGGACCACCGTGACAAATCTGTTGCGACTTCGGGATGCTGATCCCGCCCTGCGAGATGCCCTCGTGAAATCGCTTGTCACCCAGGGGCACGCGAAAGCGTTGCTTGGGGTCACTGATGTAGCCAGACGAGGAAAGCTACTGGATCAATGCATCGCGGAGGGCTGGAGCGTTCGCGAGACGGAGCGAAGGGTTCAAAAAGCCCATTTAGAGCCCCAAAAGGGCAGTTCAGAAGATGAGCGGAGTGCCGCTGCCGGTAGAACTGCTCATGTAGTCGACCTGGAAAAGCGGCTTGCTCAACATCTTGGAACCAAGGTTGCCATTTCTCTTGGTCGTAAGAAGGGGCGAGGTCGTCTGTCGTTGGAATTCTTTTCGATCGAGCAATTTGATGGATTGCTCCAGAAGATCGGGTTTGACCCCAACGCCGAGTAGAGTCCGATAATATATTGGTAGTTTTGTACGAAGGCTGATTGAATGGTTCCAATCGGGTCGAGAGGTGCCGCGCGAACTTGTTGAACTTCCCAGGGTTCATTGAATTCGCACTGCTCGCCCTCCGATGCCTCTTGGTTCCCGTCCTTGGCCGTCGATGGTCAAGAGTTCATGGGATCCGACTCAGGCACCAAAGGGGACTTCCCATGGCCGATTTCGAGTACGAGACGCCCGCCGACACCTTTCCGACCTTTGCGGAAACCCAAGCCAAGAAGATGTTTGATCGAGTCCTTGTCTGTTGGGCATCCGATTTGCTGGAGTTACGTCGACAGGGCCTGATCACTCCCGGTTGGCGAGAGATGATCGACGGCGGTGAAGGTCCGGAGTGGCGTCGGGCGGCATGAGTCGTCGATGACCAGAATCCGGCGATGAACGCCGCTCGAGGATTCGGCATGAGCATCACCAGTGGCATCGGACTAGTCAGCGGGATCGATACGGTCTCCCTCATCGATCAACTTCTCTCGCTCGACGCGCAAGCGAAGATTCCAATCTTCCAGCGCATCGCGAGTCTGAACGCATCCAAGACGGCATTGCTCGACGTCAACGCCCGCGTCCTCTCGCTGGGCAACGCAGCGAGATCCTTTCGTTCGGACGATGTCTTTCGATCGGTTCTCGCCTCATCGACCAACGAGGGTGTGGCCACGGCCACGGCGACGGCCAAGGCGATTCCTGGCCAGTACTCGTTCCGCGTGAAGCAGATGGTGTCGACGAGTCAGAAGATGTCTCAGGCTTTCACCAGTCGAACCGAAGTTCCGTTGGGTCTCGATCAGATCTCGTTTGAATGGGGCAATGGAAGGGTCACCGGCGAAGTGCCGCTCGACAGTTTGAATGGCGGCCGGGGCGTTGATCGTGGTTCGATTCGGATTCAGGATCAGGCGGGCAAAGAGGCCGTGATCGACTTGTCGGAGGCCACGAGTCTTCAAGAAGTGATCGACAAGATCAACTCGGACCCCGAGGTTCAGGTGGTGGCGAGTTTCGATACCGACCGCATCAAGATCGTCGACGAATCGGGCGGAACCGGAGCGCTTTCGATCTTCAATGAAGGAGGAGACCAGACCGCCACCGATCTTGGAATTGAAGAAACGGTGGCTGGGGGCCTTATCTACGGAACGGAGATCAATCAGCTGAGTAGTGGGTCGCTCCTGTCATCAATGAATGATGGGAACGGCATCTTCATGCGCGACGCCGGACTCACCGACTTCGAGTTGAGCGTCAACGGCGTCGACTACAAGATCGACCTCGGCCGCCAGGACAGTCCGATCACGTTGGACTCCATGCTCGAGGATCTGAACGACGGAGACGGCATCGAGATCAATGATGATCCGGATCGTTCGGATTTCACCATCGTGACGTCGACTGGAGAAGAGATCGACATCGATCTCGGCGTCATTCTCGATGAGGATGAAGAAGTCGATGAGGAAGCGGTGACGACCGTCGGCGAGTTGCTTGGACGGGTGAATTCGAAGCTGGTCGAGGAGTTGGGCGCCGATCAGGTGACCTTCGCGATCAACGCGGACGGAACGGGTTTCCAATTGGTCGACGCGATGGGTGGGGGGGGTGAACCGGAGATCGTCGGTGCCGGACCCAACGGAGATGAAACCGCCCTGGATCTTGGAATGCTCCGGACCGGTTCCGGAGGTCTCATTTCCGGATCGACGATCCCGAACAAGGTGGAGATCGCACGTGCTTCGACCATTCAGGATCTGATCGATCGCGTGGATGAACAGACAGACGGAGTGGTGACGGTCTCGATCGCTGCGGATGGCGAAGGTCTGGATTTCAGTGCCGGCGGCGATCTGGTCTCGATTTCGGGTGGTGACATCGATGGTTCTTCATTCGCGGACGACGTATCGACTCAGACGCTTCGAGACCTCGGATTTTCAGAAACACCGGACGGTGAAGCAGCAGCCACGCTGGTGGGTGACCGAGTCTCAAGCGGGCTGGGAACGGTGCTGCTTCGTTCACTCCAAGGTGGCGATGGGCTTGCAGGATCCGAGATCACGGTGACCGACCGCCAGGGTGATTCGTTGACGGTGGGGAACCTCGACCAGTTCGAGACCCTGGAAGAAGTCATGGTGGTGATCGGCTCGGCCCTCAACGCCTCCGCGGTCGACGTCACGATCACGGTGAATGAAGAGGGCAACGGTCTTCTGGTGGCGGACGCGAGTGGGGGTACCGGTGATCTTTCGATCAGTGGAGACGCGGCGGCTTCCCTCGGGCTGGACATATCACCCACGGCCAGCAGCCAGGTTCGAGGCGAAAGCCTCCAGCGACAGTACGTCTCGCTCGCCACGCCGTTGTCGGATTTGAACTACGGCCGCGGGATTGGAACTGGAAAGTTTCGAATCACCAACAGTGACGGAGAGTCGGCGGCGATCGACATCGGTTCCGATTCCCGAACCGTGTACGACGTCATTCGAGAGATAAACGCGATCGCGGATGGCGTGGAGGCGCGGCTCAACGACAATGGCGACGGCATCATGTTGGTGGACACCGCATCAGGTCAGTCTGCGATCAAGGTTGAAGTCGTATCGGGTACGACCGCACGGGATCTCGGCATCCTCGGCGAGGCCTCGGCTCCGGGAGAGAGCATCGACGGCTCCTATGAGAAGATCGTCGACCTCGATCTGACCGACACCCTCGATGATGTCGCAGGCAAGATCAACGATGCAGGATTGCAGGTGTCTGCATCGATCCTGGATACCGGCACCAGCGATGCGCCGTTTCGGCTGGTTTTGAGTTCCGGCGTGTCCGGGCTCTCCGGCGATCTCGTGGTCGATACTGGAACCATCGACCTTGGACTTGGAACGCTCACCGCGGCCAGAAACGCGAAGGTGTTCGTGGGCGAGGGTGAAAACGCGATTCTGGTCGAGAGTGATTCCAATTCGATCGAGAACGTCGTCGCTGGTGTGACCATCGATCTCAAGTCGACATCCGACGCACCGGTCACGATCAACATCAGTCGTGACGAGGCGGGGATCATCGAAGCGGTGCAGCGATTCGTCGATACCTTCAACGACGTCATCGACCGGGTCAACACCTACGACTCCTACGATTCAGAGACCGAGACCCGTGGCCCACTGCTGGGAGATTCGACGGTCTCTCGAGTCCGCAATGAGATGTATCGCTCGCTGCAGCAGTCCGCGGTCGGGGTTGATTCCGGATTCCGGTATCTCTCGGAAGTCGGGGTCCGGGTCGGCAAGGACGGCAAGATCGAGTTCAACAAGGAGAAGTTCGACAAGGCCTACGAGGCTGATCCTTCTTCCGTGGAGAACCTCTTCACCGCGCTCGAGCAGCAGGGTTCAAGCACGACCGAAATCGCAGACGGCGTGACGATCGACAAGATCAGCACTTCGTACACCGAGCTCGGTTTCGGTGAGATCTTCAAGCAACTGACTGACCGAATGACCAATTCGGTCGATGGTTTTCTGACCTCGGCGGATGATCAGTATCAGACGTTGCTGGATGCTCAGGATGATCGCATCGGACGAATCGACGAGCGGATCGATGCGAAGCGAACTCGGCTTCAGCGGCAGTTCGTGGCCATGGAGGAGTCTTTGGCTCGCCTGCAAAGTCAGCAGAGTTCACTGGGTTCGATCAATCAGAACATAGCCATTGCCGGATCACTGGTCGGTTGACCAAGGACGCGCATGATGTGCGCGGAATCGGCGATCTGTGCTTAATTCCTGCCATGACTGCGCTCGGAACTCATCTGTATCGCTCGGACGACCGATGACAACTGCATCATGATGAATCCCCGAACTCAGGCGTATCTTCGAACCAAGGTCATGTCGGCATCGCCGGTCGAACTTCGGCTCATGCTGGTGGACGGCGCGATTCGCTTCGCCGAGCAGTGCCGGGGTGGGCTGGAGCAGAAGAACTTCGAGCAGGCCTACGAGGGCAGCCGGCAGTGCCGGGCGATCCTCACCGAACTGCTTTCCGGATTGAAGCCCGATCAGGATCCCTTGCTTTGTGAGCGTCTCAACAGCCTCTACACCTTTCTCATCTCCCGGATGATGGAAGCGATGTCCGAACGCGATCCGGAACCGATCGTGGGCGTCATCGAGTTGCTCCGATTCGAACGAGAGACCTGGCAGATGGTCATTGAACAACTTGCGGAGGGCGTCACGGAATCATCAGATTCCAAGACTTCCGAAACCGCGGCTGTTCCTTCGGCATCCAAGCCCGCCCCCGGAAACTTCGGAGAAGCGCCGGCCATGGTGGGTGGAAGGCTTCATCTCGCCGGTTGAGTGATCCCGTCCGTTCTCGGGCTCGATCCCGAGTGATTTCGATCTTCCAAAGATGATCTCGCCTTCAGCAGCATGCGAATTCTCCACTACATGCAGGCGATTGACTTTCGCCATGGCGGCCCTCCGCGAGCAGTGGTGGATCAAGTCGCCACGATGAAGGCTCGAGGGCACCTGGCGGGACTTGCCACGACGGTGGTGGAGGATGTCCCGGACGATTGGTTGAACGATGATGCCCAAGCCGGTGGGGCGCCCGAAGTGGTGCGTCTTCCCCCGGTCGGAGGACGGCTCAATCGCCTGTCGGCCGAAGGTGTCCGGCTCGCCAAGGAAGTGGTCGCGCGATACGACGTCGTTCATCTGCATGGAGTGTGGGAAACATCGAACCTGCAGTTCGCGGCGGCTTGCCGTGCGGTCGGCACCCCGTACGTCGTCAGCCTTCGAGGCATGCTCGACGACTGGGCGATGAATCAGAAATCACTGAAGAAGCGTCTGTATCTCGCGTTCGGTGGTCGTCGATTCCTCGAGGGTGCGGCTTCGGTCCACTGCACCGCGGAGTACGAACGGATCCAGAGCAAGGCTCGGTTCGGCCGCGCTCGTTCCGCCGTGGTTCCGAACCTCGTGGATCTTCGGCCGTATTTCGATCTGCCGAGTCCGGACCTCGCAAAGGCCGAATGGCCGGCGCTCACCCGAAAGGGACTGAAAGTCCTTTTCCTGAGCCGATTGCATCCTGGCAAGGGCGTGGACATGCTCATCGATGCGGTCGCGGAGATGCGACGACGGAAACTCGATGTCGAGCTGATCATCGCAGGCAACGGTGAGCCGGAATATGAGAAGTTCCTTCGGGCACGAGCCACCGACGCTGGAATCGACCAGAACGTGACCTGGACCGGTTTCATCTCGGGAGACGTGAAGCTCTCGCTGTTCGCGGCGGCCGATGTCTTTGCGCTTCCGACGATGCAGGAGAACTTCGGTTTCGTGATGTTTGAAGCGATGGCGGCAGGGACACCGGTGGTCACGACCGACCTGGTCGACACACGAGACGAGATCGCCGCCTCTGGAGGGGGGGTGGTGATTCCTCGGACGGTCGGCGACTTCGTCCAGGCCCTTTCGGAATTCGCCTCCGGCCGAAGTGACGCCGCTGCGATGGGCGTCATCGGGCGGAAGTGGACGCTGGAGAATCTTTCGGCGGACCGGGTCGCGGGGGCCTTCGAGAAACTCTACGACTCCTGCGTGGATCGGGGTTGACCCGCGAATCTCGCCACCAGGCCACGGAAGCGTGCGGGGGTGAGTGAGACGACTTCGCGCGAGGTATCCGACGGTAGGAACCGAAGGGCGATCAGCAACAGGAAGGCGTAGCAGCCTCCGGCCACGATGCCCGCCACCAAGGCTCCCGATCGTCCCGGATCCATGGCGTCGATGGCTGTGTTTCCGATGAAGGCGGCAACAATCCCCGCGAGGATCACCGGCGCGGTGCACCGGAGGAGATGCGGCACTACACGGGACATGGTGAGGCCGTACCTCGACCCCAGCCAGGCGGTCGCTCCGATTCCCGACAGTCCCATGCACAACGAGACCATCATGGCGATCCCGTCCACGGTCCCCCAGACCGCCGCTCCGATCCCGGCACCAAGCACGACGGCAAGTGCACGAACACCATTGACGATCAGCGACTCGACGTACCGTCGCTCGGCGAGGAGAGGCGTGGTCGCGATTCCAAGGATCGCGGTGAAGGTGAGTCCGATCGAGAGAACCTGAACCGCGAAGACCGAATCCACCCATTTCTCGTTCCAGATGAAGGCCTCGAGCGGTCGGATGCCAGCGAGCATGCTGATGTTGACCACCGCAATGGCGAATCCACCGGTCCCGATCAATCGTCGGATCACTGACTGCAGTCGTGTCGTGTCGTCCCCGACCCGACGAACCACCGGAACCAGAATGCTGGTGACGGTCACCATGAACAGCCGTCCGGGCTGCACGGCAAGCTGATAGCCGAAGTAGTAGGTGCCGAGGATGGCCGCAGGAACGAAGAACTCCGCGATGAAATAGTCACCACTCGTCCAGAGGCTCGTCATGGCGGCAACCGCCAACAACCATCGAATCTGATGGAGGAGCTTCGGAAGAATTCGACGAGAGGGGATGAAGTCGTATCTGGTCGGCCGTGCTTTGGCGAAAAGATAGACCAGTTCCGCCGCCACGCCGGCGAAGACGGGAATGCACAGGGCAAGAGCATTCCCCAGGACCAGCGCGAGAACGATCATCAATGGATATTGAACGAGGGTGTTGAGAAGGGTTGCTCTGGCGTTGATCTCGAAACGGAGTTCGGCGTTCAGTCGAGCGCGGAGGACGAACCGCACCGGTGCGAGCAGCATCGAAGCTGAAAGGATCCAGATCAGGACCGGAAGATCGGGTTGCTCGAGATAGCGACTGAGCCACGGGGTCAGGATGAGGACCGGGATCACGCCGATCAGGTAGAAGCCTTCCGAGAGCCAGAACGCGCTTCCGGTCCGAAATCGGCGTCTGGCTGGCGGCAGTGAGACCAGATAGTTCTGGATCTCTCCGCCTCGGAGCAAGCCAGAGACCGTCATCACGCCGATCGCCATCGCGAAGACACCGAACTCCGCGTCCAGAAGGACGAAGCCGGTCACGATCTGGGCCGCCAGCCCGGCGACTCGTCCGAGGATGTTCGCGACCAGCATGGCACCAACACCACTTGCGGTTCTTTGAGTCAGCATGAGTAGAGGTGGTGGTTGTTCATCGGGTGCGGTTCGGCAGTCTGCGAGTTCTGATGGTGAACATGTTCGGGCATGCAGAAAGTATCTTGCTCTGGATCATCGACTGGATTTGCCGAACATGTCGATGCTTTCAATGGTTGTCTCTGAAGGTGTTGGTCATTGACGACCAATCCGGGTGAACGAGAGGATATTGTTATGGGACACCGTGCGTTTGCAGTCGCTTTCATCGGCGGGCTTCTATTCAGTGCCGGGGCCGTGAGCGCCTCGGATTTGCCTGATGTCGTCCGACCGGCTCGGGAAACGATCGTGGAGCGTTTCATCATCGGAGGCTCCTCCGATGATGATGCTCGGCGTAGGGTGGCACCTTGGGAACTTGGCGATGGGGGTTGGCCGGACTTCGTCCGACGTGAGATTCCCGGTCCCTACGGCTGGGGAATCCGACGCTTCTGGTTGCACAATCCGTTCGGAATGCTGTCCGGAGAGGTGATGCAGTTCGACCAGTATCTGGATGCGAAGGAAGGGAAGCAGAATTTTCTAGTCGATCGGTTTGCCGAATCATGGCGACCCATAGTGAAAGGATCCCTCGGCAATCCCGTGGAGCTCATCTGCTATCTCGGAGCCATGGATCCCGATGATGACCGGATGAAAGAGTTCTATGAAGAAGAGGACCCGGCGGCGACGCTCGCCACGCTGCTCAAGTGCATCCGGCCGGCACTGATGGCAGGGGCGTCCATCGGTGCGGACGCCGCCACGCGCGCCGTATTCGTGGGGTCGTTGTCCAACTTCAGAGTGTACAGCGCGGCCACGCCGCCGTGCCTTTCGGGCGCTGTTCTCGCGGACAGCAGCGGCCTCGCGGTGTCGCGTGATCGGCTCCGGCTTCGGCCCGGCGGCACGCGGCGCCGGGTACCGCGCTGCGGCTGCCGCCCACGGCGTACGTGGAGCTGCCG
>CAJWFU010000002.1:0-27486 GCA_913031315.1 uncultured Phycisphaerae bacterium
CGGTGGATCGGAATTGCTGGCCGATGGTCTTTCCGGGCTCGACGTCGCGGTCCGTCGCTTTCAGGAACCCACGCTCGCGGATCGTGTTCGCATCACCATTCCGGTCGGCGAGATCGAGAACACGAGACTCCGCCGATCGATTTCAACCGTCCTCGACCCGGAAGCGATTCTGTTCGATCTCGACGGAGTTCTCGCGGACGTGAGCGACTCCTATCGAACGGCGATCATCCAGACCGCCGCGGCATTCGGAGTCGAGGTCGAGAATCAGGACATCGATCGTATCAAGGCGGAAGGTGATGCCAACGACGATTGGAGGGTGACCTGGCGGATCCTCGGAGAGGCCGGGATTGAAATCACCATGGAGGAGGTCGTCGATCGTTTCCAGCGCTTCTATCTCGGCACTCCGACCCGATCGGGATTGCGGGATCGGGAACGATGTTTCGTGGACGTTGATCGTCTTTCGAAGGCCACGGGTGGTCGAGCCGTGGGTGTGGTGACGGGTCGCCCCGCGGTTGAAGCTCGTTGGTTCCTCGAGCGTTCGGGACTTGACCGCATGGTCGACGTCCTGATCGCCCGTGAGGATGCGCCGCTCAAGCCTGCTCCGGACGGATTGATCAAGGCGCTCGATGCCCTCGGGTCGAGGGACGCATGGTTCTTCGGCGACACCGTCGACGACATCACCGCCGCCCGGCGGGTACCCGCGGGACGAGTGCTTCCCGTCGGCACGGAAGTCGCTCCGGGTTCCGGGGTGCGGCCGACGTTGACTCAGGCCGGGGCATCTCGAGTCCTGTCCGCCGGCCCGGACATGGTCGAATTCATGGAAGGAATGCTGCGATGAATCGAACCGCACCTGCCATGGTTCGCGTCGATCGCCGGGCCGAGTATCAGAGAGTCACGAAGGAGACTCGGATCACCGGGCGAATTGATCTGGACGGTGATGGAACGCCGGGGCGCATCTCGACCGGAATCGGGATGCTCGATCACATGCTCGATGCCCTGGCCACCCACGCTCGAATCGGATTGGACCTCGAAGCGGTCGGCGATCTGGTGGTCGACGATCACCACGTGGTCGAGGACTGCGCCATCGTCCTGGCTCGACTTCTGGGTGAATCCCTCGGCGAACGCTCGGGGATCGAACGGTTCGGTTGGGCCCTGGTCCCTCTGGACGAGGCGCTCACCCGGGTTTCGGTCGACCTTGTTTCTCGTCCTTCGGCATCGGTCGATCTCGGATTGGTCCGGCCGACGATCGGTGGGATTGCATCCGAGAACGCGGTTCACTTCTTCGAGACTCTGGCGCTCTTCGCACCTTTCACCCTTCACATCAAGGTCCTCGAGGGTCGTAACGATCACCACCGCCTCGAATCCGCATTCAAGTCACTGGCCCTGGCGATGCGCCAGGCGATCCGGCCATCGGTCGGAATCAACAGCACCAAGGGGACTCTGGCATGAACACCGAGATCATGGAAAGTGATTCACTCCGTTCCGTCGGCATCGTCGATACCGGAATCGCCAACGTCGAATCCATTCTGATGGCCTTTCGACGGATCGGAGTGGAAGCGACGCGAGTCCGATCCGCTCTGGAGATCACCGACGTTCCGGGCCTGGTGCTACCGGGCGTGGGTCGATTCGGTAGTGGCATGGCGGCTTTGGAAAGAGACGGATTGGTCGAGGCGATTCGATCGCGGGTCTCCAATGGCCAGGCGACTCTCGCGATCTGTCTCGGTCTTCAGCTGCTGGCGGAGGGAAGCGATGAATCACCAGGGGTCCGGGGAATCGGCGTCATCGGTTCCACGATCCGCCGGCTTCCACCGGGTCCGGTTCGTCCGCATCTCGGATGGAATCGCGTCGAACCGGATCCGGTCGGAGGTTCGACCGGGGTGATCGATTCAGGGGCCGCCTATTTCGCCAACGGATTCGCGCTCACCGAGGTTCCACCCGGGTGGCGAGCGGCCTGGACGTCGGACGGAGGGCGATTCGTGGCCGCGATCGAACGCGGAGGAATCGTCGCTTGTCAGTTCCACCCGGAAATCTCAGGTTCATTCGGTCGCGATCTTCTTTCGCGATGGGTCACGCTCGTTGGAAGGGAAACGCCATGTTGCTGAAGAGAATCATTCCTTGCCTGGATGTCAGAGACGGTCGGGTCGTGAAGGGGGTCCGATTCGAAGGTCTTCGAGACGTCGGTGACCCGGCGGAGCTCGCGGCTCGGTACGACGCGGAAGGTGCGGATGAGATCGTGATGCTCGACGTTTCGGCGACCATCGAGGGTCGTGACACGATGGTCGAGACGATCCGTGCGGTTCGAGAAGTGGTCTCGGTTCCGATCGTGGCCGGCGGCGGGGTTCGTACCGCCGACGATGCTCGAAGGCTTCTTGAATCCGGGGCCGACAAGGTCTCGGTCAATTCAGCCGCGGCCCGGCGACCCGAACTTCTCACGGAGATGGCGGATCGATTCGGAAGTCAGTGCGTGGTGCTGGCGATCGATGCCGTGAGTCGCGGGTTCGACGAATGGGAGGTGATCATCGACGCGGGCGGGACGGTGACCGAGGTTTCCGCGGTCCGATGGGCATCGCGGGGAGTCGATTTGGGGGCGGGCGAGGTGCTGCTCACCAGTCGGGATCGCGATGGCACCGGTATCGGTTACGACCTGCCTCTGGTTCGTCGGGTCACTGACGCCGTGGATGTGCCGGTCATCGCCAGTGGTGGTGCCCGGACCGCCTTCGACATCGAGTCCGCCTTCGATGCCGGGGCCACGGGAGCCCTGCTGGCAGGCGTCCTGCACGACCAGGTCACCTCTCTCCGCGATCTTCGTCTTGAATTGGCCGCCATCGGCCGGGAGCTTCGACCATGCTGATTCCATCCATCGATATCAAGGGCGGTCGCGCCGTCCAACTCAAGCAGGGGCGAACCATGCTCCTGGACGGCGGAGACCCGCTCGAGGTGGCTCGACGTTTCGCACCTCTGGGAGAGATCGCGGTCATCGATCTCGATGCCGCTCTCGGCACGGGGGAGAACCGTGAGGTGATTCGGTCGTTGC
This sequence comes from uncultured Phycisphaerae bacterium, assembly GCA_913031315.1. Lineage (GTDB taxonomy): Bacteria > Planctomycetota > Phycisphaerae > Phycisphaerales > SM1A02. The sequence goes on from CAJWFU010000002.1 coordinate 3,035, forward strand.
TCGCCGTGGCTCGGTGTCGCGTGGGTGGTGGGATCCGGGACGTCGAGACCGCAAGAAGCTGGTTGGACGCGGGTGCGACCCGGGTGATGATCGGCACGGCGGCCGAACCGGAACTTCTTTCTCAACTGCCCCGTGATCGGGTGATCGCGGCGGTTGATGCGTGGGATGACGAAGTGGTGGTGGAAGGATGGCAGACCGGCACCGGAGAGCGGGTGGTGGATCGAATCGAACGACTTCGACCCTTCGTCGGTGGATTCCTCGCCACCTTCGTACAGGATGAGGGCACCGGCGGTGGACTCGATATCGAACGGGCTCGGGCGATCCGAAGATCGGTGGGAGACGCCGATCTCGTGGTGGCCGGGGGCACCCGTGACGCCGAGGAGGTCGCGGCCCTGGACCTGCTCGGAATCGACGTTCAGGTCGGGCGAGTCCTCTATGACGGATCGATCAATCCATCGGAGATCCTGGCTGCGATGTTGACCACTGATCGTTCCGACGGTCTCTGGCCGACCGTGGTCTGCGACGAGTCGGGACAAGCCCTGGGACTCACCTACTCGAGTGAACGGAGTCTTGAACGAACCCTTTCGACCGGAAGAGTGTTCTACGAATCACGTCGTCGCGGTCTCTGGGAGAAAGGGGCGACGTCGGGAGCAACCCAGCGACTGCTGAAGGTCGATCTCGACTGCGATCGTGATGCGCTTCGATTCACAGTCGCTCAGTCGTGTCCGGGCTTCTGTCACGAGGAACGTTGGACGTGCTGGGATGACGGTACCGGTCTGGAGGCGATGGAACGTCGGCTTTCAAAGCTGGCGGAATCTTCGAGCTCGAACGCCGAATCGTCGTCCTACACCCGCCGGCTGCTCGACGACCCTTCGCTGCTGCGGTCGAAACTGGAGGAGGAGGCTGTGGAACTTGGAGAACCGGGATCGGACACCGTGCACGAAGCGGCCGACGTCGTCTACTTCATGATGGTCACGCTCGTGCAGCGAGGAGTTCCCTGGCGTGACGTGGTGGAAGAGCTCGAGCGTCGGACCCTTCGAATCCGTCGGCGAGGTGGAGATGCAAAGGTCATGAAGGAGGTGGTCTCGTGATCATCGAATCAACCAGAGTGCTCCCGGTCGAGGATGCGGAGACGATCGTCATTCGCCGACCTTCACTTGATCCGGAGGCCATCGGCGTGGCCCGAACCACGTTGAACGATCTTGAAGCACGTGGCCGCCTCGCACTCGAGGAACGGGTGGATGCATTCGAGGAACGTCCATCATCGGGGGCCATGGTGCTCGATCGAGATGATTTCGCTCGAGCGAGAGATCGTCTTGATCCCGAGGTCCGACGGGCGATCGATCTCGCCTCCACCCGGATCCGGGAGTTCGCCGCGATCCAACTCGACTGTCTCCGCCCGGTCGATCGAGAGATCAAAGGCACCGGTCTTCGATCGGGACATGATCTCGTCCCGATGCAGACGGCCGGGTGCTACGTGCCCGGGGGTAGATTTCCTCTGCCCTCCAGCGTGCTCATGACGGCCATTCCAGCCGCCGTCGCGGGAGTGGATCAGATCCGGTTGGCAGGACCACGACCCACTGACGCGACGCTCGCAGCGGCCTGGTTCACCGGTGCGGAGTCGATGCTGGCGGCAGGTGGGGCCCACGCCATCGGCGCTCTGGCGATCGGTCTGGAAGGACCCCGTTGCGACATCGTGGTCGGACCGGGAAACCGTTTCGTCACAGCAGCCAAGGCATTGGTCGCTGGTCCCGACGGACCCGGAGGGCGACCGGTGGCGATCGATGGACTGGCCGGTCCGAGTGAACTCCTGGTCCTTGCGGATGAGACGGCTGATCCGGCGATCATCGCCGCGGACCTTCTCGCTCAGGCCGAACACGACCCCGAGGCCGGCGTCTGGTTCGCGACCACTGAAATCCGGCTCCGGGACGAGGTCCGGGATCGCCTGGCAGCAGGATGTGAGGATCTTCCCGAGCCGAACCGATCCATAGCGCGGACATCGATCGAGCGCGGTGCCGCAGTAGTGGTGGAATCGATCGAAGCATTGATCGAAGTGGCCGACCGGCTGGCGCCGGAACACCTCGAGATCCTGACCCGGGATGCGGAATCGGTGGGACGTCGGATTCGGCACGCGGGGGCGGTCTTTCTAGGCAGCGCCGCCGCCGAAGTGTTCGGCGATTACGGCTGCGGGCCGAATCACGTTCTCCCGACCGGCGGTTCGGCCAGGGTCGGAGGGGGTCTTTCGGTGCTCGACTTCATTCGAGTCAGGACCTGGATTTCGTCGACCGGATCTCGTCCCTCGGCCAGCATCATGAAGGAGACCGCGTTGCTGGCACGGGTGGAGGGTCTCGAGGCTCACGCCCGTGCGGCAGAAGTTCGGGCGGTGGATATCGTCTCGTCATGAACGATTCCCCCCCCACCGATCCCGCGCTGATCCTTCTCGATTTCGAGGATTGGGCCACCCACCGCATGTTTGATGCCTGCGAGACGCTGTCCGATGCTGATCTGGATCGGCCTTTCGAGATGGGCCTCGGCTCGCTTCGGAAGACCCTGATGCACGACATCGGAGCGATGATCGGCTGGACCGGTGTCCTCACGGAGGACCCACCGGTCTTCAGTCCGGCGTTCGGTTCCGATTCGCCGAGCATCACCGTACTTCGTGATCTGCACGTGAAGGCGATGGAGGCGTTTCGAGCGGCGGCCACCATGGGGTCGTTCGAGGACGTCCTGGAGACTTCCCGAAACGGGGTCACGCACCGATATGGTCGAGGCGGCGTTCTCACCCACGTGACGACGCATTCCATGCATCATCGGGCGCAGTGTCTCAACATGCTGCGGCACGTCGGAGTCGATGACCTCCCGGAAAGCAGTGTCTTCCAGTGGATGCGGGCCTTCCCCCCGGGGGAATGACAGACTCTGAAATGAGGGCTGGAGTCCGGAATTTTCTGAGGTAGTCTGACTGGATGAACCTCCAGATTACAAACGAACGTTTTGTTCTCGCCATGTCGGTCACGGGCATCCTGCTTGCCGTGGCCGCACCCACCATCGCTGAGGATGTCCGGGTCATTCGTGATCCGTGGGGTGTCCCTCACGTCTTCGCCGAATCCAATCATGGCGTCGGCTATGGATACGGCTGGGCGATCGGTGAAGATCGGTTGGAAGAAGCGCTCAGTGCCATGTGGACCGCGACCGGTCGCCGCACGGAGATCGACGGTGAAAAGGCGATCGAGATCGATCGAACCTTTCGGCTGATGCGAATCGCGGAGTTCATCGAAGAGGGTTGGGACGAGTACCCGCCCGCGGTCCGTGCGATCGGAGAAGGGTATGCCGACGGAATCAACGCCTACATGGCGGCCCATCCGGACGAAGTTCCGTCCTGGGCGGAGCCGGTGCAGCCTTCGTGGGGATTCGCGGTCGGTCGACTCGTGAACTTCTGGCCCACGCTGGGAAACGTCAACGGTGAACGCCGAGGACTCGCACCATCGCTCGCGACGCTGGATTTCGGCATGTCGGACGAACACTGGAATCCGATCGGTTCGAACGGCTGGGCGGTGGCGGCGGATCGGACCGCCGGCGGTTCGGCGTTCATCGCGGCTGATCCCCACATGCCCTGGAAGCACGAATTCCGTCTCTACGAGGTTCACCTGAAGAGTGATGAGATCGACTTCGCGGGTGCCGGTTTCATCGGTAGTCCGTTGCCGGTCTTCGGACGAACGCCGCACGTCGGTTGGACCTGGACCGCGAACCGGCCTGACCATGGCGACGTCTACCGACTCGAATTGAACCCGGGCAATCCCGAGCAGTATCGATTCGGGGATGGATGGCGGGACTTCGAATCGCGTGCGATCACCTACGAACTTCCCGACGGCTCCAGCGTCGATGAGACGATTCGCTGGTCGGTTCATGGTCCGGTGACCCGTCACGATCCCACCGAGGGCATGGCCGTCGCGTACTGGATCTCGGCCTACGGCCTCGTGGATCCTCCGGTCCAGTTCTATGAAATGGTCACCGCTCGCGATCTCGGAGAGCTGGAAGCGGCGATGTCCCGCATGCAGTTCGCGAGTTTCAACATGGTGGCCGCGGACTCCAAGGGCGATGTCTTCTACGTCAATGGTGGTCGGGTTCCGCGCCGTCCCGAGGGCCTCAACGCCCGCAAGCCACTCGATGGGAGCGATCCGGACCTGGTCTGGAAGGAGATGATTCCCTGGGCGGAACTGCCCGGGGTCCGTCGTCCTTCGATCGGCTGGGTCCAGAACTGCAACAACGACCCTTCGACCACGACTGGTACGGATCTCGACCCGGTGCCCAGCGAGTATCCGGCGGGAACGGTGAAGCGTTCGAACAAGAAGGACACTGCCCGGGCCTGGTACCTCCGACAGCTGCTGGCGGCCGAGGAAGAACTCGATGAGGAACGAGCGAAGGAGATCCTGGTCGATGGCACCATGATCCCCCACGGGCCGATGCGGGAACGTCTCGAAGCCGCGTGGAAGTCCCACGGGGATTCCTATCCCGATCGCGATCGGATTCAGCGAGACGTGGCCGCGATGCTGGAATGGGATGGTTCCCCGGACATCAACTCGCCGGTGCCCACCCTCTTCCTGCTCTGGCTGTACCTCTATTCCGATCAGGCGATGGTCAGCGTGGATTTCCTGACTCGTCCTCTGGACACCATCGACGACGATGATGCCTTCCGCATGTTCGACTCGCTTCGGGATGCCAGGAAGAGGATCGGGAAACTGCTCCCGTTCGGTTCCGATCTTCCCTGGGGACTCGCACACGTGATCCGCAAGGGCGGGCGTTCGTACTCGGTCGAGACCGGGATGTACCCGGCGATCTCCTTGATGAACGCGAACGCCGATCTGCGGGGAAGCGATATTTCAAAGATGCAATGCACGATCGGTTCGGCCTATGTGGCCCTTCATGAGATGTCCGATCCTCCTCGATCCTGGACCCTCACCCCCATCGGGCAGACCGACCGTCGGGATCGTCCCTATCTGAGGAAGACCACCGAGCAGTTCGCTCGAAGAGAATTGAAGCCGCTTCCGTTGACGCTGGAGCAACTTGCGGAGTACGACACGACCGAGACGATCTTGACCACGGGCCGTTGAGTTTTCGAGAATCCGGGTGGGGAGGATCCGCCGGGCGGGAAGTCGTTCCCACCTTCGCGAGCGCACATCAAGAAACTCACATCGCCGCCCCGGGCCCTTCCAAGGCCCGGGGCGGCGTCTTGATGTCCGTATAAGTCGGTGGGGTGCCCGATAATCCGATATTTGAAGTCGGTGTCGAGCAGTCACTGATTCACCCGAAGAACTCTTTGCCGGCGGGTGACTCGCTGGCACGGACCAACGGCCGAGCGGAGCTCGGCAGCCTCAACATCAACCTCTTTCGTCTTCGGACGTCGTCGCTCCCGGATCGGGGCGGATCGTCCTTCGCTGTCCCTCGCACATATTCCGTCCCCGATCGACAAAGGCAGAACCATGAACACCGACCTCTTCATCGAGAACCTCTTCGCCTCCCTCGTCTCCGGCGACCGTTCCGCACCTCGCCGACTCGTCGATGCCGCGTTCGATCACGGCATCGATCCCGAGACGATGGCTCGCGAAGTCTTCTGGCCCTTGATCAACAACATCACCACGCTCTATCGCCAGGATCAGATGACCCGTCTGGCCCAGCAGTACGCGACGCGTTCACTTTCAACGCTCATGGCCCAGTTGCAGGCTCGGTATGAAATCAGTGAAGATCGCAACCGAACGATCTGTGTCTTCAGTGGACCGGATGAACTCGATGATCTCTCGGCCCGACTGATCACCGACCTGCTTGAAGCCGATGGTTACAAGGTGTCCTACGGTGGTGGGAACATCGCCCACGACGACATCCTCGCCGAGGTGCACGAGCGGAAGCCCGACATCCTTCTGATGTTCAGTGCTGGTGGCTCCGATGCTCCGGGACTTCGAAACTTCATCGATCACGTCCGGGGCATCAACGCCCTTCCCGACATGCAGATCATCGTCGGTGGTGGCATCTTCAACCGGGCTCCGGGCCTGGCCGAGGAAATCGGCGCCGACCTCTGGGCGACGGGCCCCGACGACCTCATGGAACAGCTCGTCCAGTACCCCGACGTCCGAGCGGATCTCGAGGAACGGACCGTCGGTCGCGGCAAGGTCAAGGCGGCCTGATCCAGGCTCACGAAAACGAAGCGAAGGGTCACCCCCCCTTCTCACCGCCCGGCCTTCAGGTCGGGCGGTGTTTTTTCGTGGACTCGGAGGAGAGAAGGCCACCGATCTTCGGCGTGTCCCGTCGCAGGCACCACCACATGACGGCGAGGCCGGCGATGATCATGACCGCGCTCAGTCCGGCGGCGGGCCAGATGCTGGAAACACCCCATCGAGTCTCGTATTGGGCCCGGAACTGCTCGCTCAGAATCCGCATCGCGCCGTACCCGATGAGGAACCAGCCGCAGATCAGGCCCGGCTTTCGGGGTCGCAACCAGACCACCGCGACGATGGTGAACAGGAAGAGTCCGTCGGTCGCCGCCTGGAAGAGCTGGCTGGGGTAGTAGGCCGTCAGGAACGGAGAGATGGCATCGGCCACATCGGTACGACCCGCATACACCGACTCGGAAAGAACCTGTCGAGTCGGCGCGTTGGTCGGATTCGTGACCATCGTGCCGAGTCCATCGACCGACCCTCCATGCTGGAAGTCCGGTTGAGACATCTCCTCGGGATACTTCACACTCCACCATGGCGGATCAGCCTGTCGTGCAGGAGCCAGTGCGCGACCCCAGAGTTCACCATTGATGAAGTTGGCCAGGCGCCCGAGTCCGAGGCCGATCGGCGCACAGAAGGCCACCCCATCGAAGAGATGCCAGGGAGTGATCCCGTGTCGACGACCGTAGAGAATGCAGGCGATCAAGACCCCGAGGATTCCGCCATGGCTCGCCATGCCGCCCTTGTGGATTTCGAGCACGCCCCAGAATGGAAAACTCGAGGAGAACGTCCAGAGCAGATCGATCGAATAGAAGAAGACGTACCCGAGTCGGCCGCCGATCAGGACCCCGGCCACCATCCAGGTCATGAAGTCGCCGACCTGCTCGGGTCGGAGCAGGCTCCGGCCGGTACGAGCCATCCATTTGAGAATCATCCAGCCGGCCACGAATCCGGTGAGGTAGGCGAGGCCATACCAGCGGATGCCGAGGCCGTCGCCGAAACGGAGGGCGAAGGGTGAAAGGTCGTGGATGTAACTTTCGGCGAGAAGCATGGGGCGGAGTGTACGACTTGAGCGGGCTTCCCCGGGTGATCGGGGTTTCGCACCACCAGAGGCGGAATCCCTGATCCGAGGCGGGACATCCTCGAAAATCATCAAGGATGTGGGTTCAAATGGTCTTGGAGACTCGCATCCAGACGATGCAGCACCGACACTGTGGCTGAGCAAGGATGCACCCATGCACGAGACCGCCGACCACATCGTCCAACATCTCTTCGATCTCTACGGACCGATCGCGGTCTTCGGACTCCTCGTGATTGCCGGGGTGGGTCTGCACCTTCCCGAAGATCTCATCATCATCCCGGCGGGCTGGGAGATGGCGACGGGTGAATTCCCTTTCTTCTGGACCATGTTGGCCGCGTATCTCGGGGTCACGGGCGGGGATACGCTCTGGTTTCTGGTCTGCCGGAAGTTCGGGGGCCGACTGGTGGGGACTCACTGGTTTCGGAAACAGGCCCACCCGAAACGAATCCTGCAGGTGAAAGCGCTCTACGACCGCCATGGATTGTGGGTGCTCCTGGCCTCACGCTTCATCCCCGGGTCTCGCACGGTGGGCGTCGCGGTCGGTGGCCTGGTCCACCTTTCCTGGACGACTTTCCTCCTGGTCGAACTTCCCAGTGCGGTCTTGAGCGTCGGCTTCCAGCTTGGTCTCGGGTTCGCCGCCCAGCGCGGACTTTCCACCAGTGGGCCGTTGCACTGGGTGACGATCGGAGTCGGGGCCATCCTGGTCATCACGATCGCGGTGGGGATCATTCTGTGGTGGCGGAGATCCGCTGCCGGACGGATCCACATTCCACGGGCCCGCGCGTCGTGGTTGCGATCGCAGCGAACTCCTCGCGGCTGATTTCCGCCTCGGATGATCGCCCCGTTCATGGAATTGATGGCGGTTCGGGTGAGGATCGAAAACTCGCCAGGAACCCGATCAGTCGTCGATTGCTGCTTGAGGACGATGTTGAATCGGTCTTCGATGTCCCCTTCGCCGCGTTGAAAACCGGTTTGTCGGGTTCGATGGAAACTCATCGCAATACGAACTTCGACTCCGTCGTTTGACATGTGAATCGAGGGAACGGCAACCCGCCGGTTTCCAGCGAACACGAAAACAGGCTCTTTCCAGGGAGACCACAATGATTCATGCCGCTATCACCGCGGTGGCGCTGTCCTGCAGCCCATCAAACTCGATCCAGGATGTCCCTCAACCGACGAAAGAGATGGTCGCAGTCGAATTCTCCGGAGGAAGCATCGCCGAATACGTCGTCGAGATCACCGAAGCCTTCGCCACGATCGACGATGCAGTGAACGTCGTTCTGCTTCCCGGAACCGACAAGATCGAGATTCCTTCGATCTCACTCGCGGTGAACGACCCGGCCGATGCGTTGGCTGCGATTGCGGATCATCATTACGACCTCGCGGATGGAACTCGGATCTTCATCGAGCTCGAGCAGGTCGGCGTCCATGCCGACGTCATTCGACTCAGTGGAAAGCAGGCGAATTCATCAAACCCTCGTCGCGGATCCAACGTTCGAACGTCGACCGTGGTGGATGATCGTGGAGTCTCGATTCTCCGGGTGGACCGGAATCGTCAACAGACGGTCGGCTCGTTGGTGAAAAAAGTCCTTGATATCGCAGGCATCCTGAAGCGATCCACCATCGTCCCGGTTCCGGAACATGATCTTCTCCTGGTTGCGAGTACCAGCAAGGGTCGGGATCTGGTGGAGAAGATCGTGTTCGAGGCGGCGAGTTCGAACGCAGAGCCCTTGCCGAAACCGAAAACAACCGCGACGCCGAAGTCCGGTCGACGCGACGAAGTCAGGAAGATGCTGAAGGATCTTGCCTTGCGTCGCCAGGACACGTCGCTGACCAAGGACGAACAGCTTCGAAACTCTCGTCGGTTTGTAGAACTTCTTTCTGAACTCCGTCGCCCCAACGACTCCTGAACCATCCGTGACATCTTCTGAACATGGTCGTGCATGACGCGACCGCCCGCCCGGCATCGTGACCTCCACGCGATGCCGGGCGGTCTTGTCTCAGGCGATCCAGTCGTGCATCACCTTGCCATGGACGTCGGTGAGACGCATGTCCCGGCCACCGAATCGAAGGGTGAGTCGTTCATGGTCGATGCCCATCAGGTGAAGCATCGTGGCATGCAGGTCGTGGATCTCGACCGGATTCTCGACCGCCCGGTAGCCATACTCGTCGGTGGCCCCGTAGGTCCGCCCGCCGGCGATGCCCCCCCCCGCAAGCCACATGCTGAAGCCGAACTGGTTGTGATCGCGTCCATCGGAACCCTGGCTGAACGGCGTTCGACCGAACTCGGCCCCCCAGACCACGAGGGTTGATTCGAGGAGTCCTCGCTGCTTGAGATCTCGGAGGAGAGCGGCGATCGGCTGGTCGACCGCCCGAGCGTTGTTCTCGTGACCTTCCTTGAGTTTTCCGTGCTGGTCCCATCGGTCACCCCCGACCTGGGGGCAGGTGCATTCGATGAAACGAACACCACGTTCGACGAGTCTGCGTGCGAGGAGACACTCTCGTCCGAAGATTCGAGTCGGCTCGTATTCACTGTCCATGCCGTAGAGACGGCGGGTCGATTCCTTTTCGGTTTCGATATCGGTCGCTTCCGGAACCGAGAACTGCATTCGGAAGGCAAGCTCCTGGTTTCGGATCGCACTTTCGATGCGGTCATCATTCGCGGATCGCAGTCCACGATCCAACGCCTCGACCAGTCCGAGTTTTCGACGTTGTCGATCGATGTCCTCCCGCGGTCTGACGTTCGCGAGCGCCTCGTCGGCGGGTCTAAGCATCGATCCCTGATGGGTGGCGGGAAGGAAGGCGTTTCCAAAGCATTCCAGTCCACCCGGAGGAGTCAGGCCGCCGTCCAGCACCACGAAGCCCGGAAGATTTCGATTCTCGCTGCCCAATCCGTAGGTCGCCCAGGCTCCCATCGACGGACGCCCGGCGAGACCGAGGCCGGTATGGAGAAAGTAGTTCGCGTTGGTGTGTTCGTTGAACGGCGAGGTCATCGATCGCACCACCAGCAGTTCATCCGCCATCTCGCGGACGTGCGGGAAAAGATCGGAGACGGGCGTTCCGCATTCTCCACCCGGTCGGAACTTCCAGGGCGTGCCGAGGCAGTTGCCGTTCGAATCGAACTGGGTCGGTGCCTTCTTCATCGGAAACGGCTTGCCGTTCATGTCGGTGAGCACCGGCTTCGGATCGAAGGTGTCCATCTGTCCCGGGCCACCGTCCATGTAGAGAAATATCACGTTCCTCGCGGTCGCTGCGTGGTGAGGCGACGGAAGCATGCCGTCGCGGCCGACGCGATACGGACTGGCGGCCGCGGCTCGTTCCTCGTGACCCAGTGCCGCGAACGCTGCAAGGCCGAATCCCCCGGCGACCTGGCGCAGCATCTCCCGGCGAGTTCGAGGACCGCGTAGGAACCGGCCGCAGTGGTGAGTTTCGTTGGACATGACGGGTTCCGTCGGATTTCAATCGAGGTGAATGAAGGCCTTGGCGTTGTAGAGGGCGTGAGCGACGTCGATCCAACCTTGTTGCGGACCGGGTGCGGCGGCGACGAATTCGACGACCATTTCGATGTCCTCGTCCGTGGGTGGGACGGCGAACGCCTCGCGCCACATCCGACGGGCTCTCGTCCGATCGTCTACGAGTGATTCGTCGGCGAGAATTCGTTCACCCCAGATTCGGGACATCTCGTGGACGAAGGGGTCGTTCATGAGGACGAGTGACTGGGCGGGAACGTTCGAACTGTTTCGGCGTCCCACCGTGGTCATGGGAGCGGGGAGATCGAACGCGGCCATCATCGGGGCCGCGAAGTTACGACGGATCTGCTGATAGATGCTGCGCCGACCGTCGCCATCCAACGGGCCACTGCGGCCGGGGCGTCCTCGGCCGGTCATGAACGGGGTGAGATGCGTCGCCACCGGCGGTCCCCCGATCCGTGGATCGAGACGGCCGCTGGTGGCGAGCATCGCATCTCGAATCGCTTCGGCCTGAATGCGGCGGACGGGCGTGGCACCGAGCAACGCCCGGTCCGGATCGATGGTGATCATTCGTTCGGCGGTGGTCGCGACCGGTTCGCTCGAGCGTCGGTAGGTGCTTGATCGAACGATCGAGCGCACCAGGTTCTTGATCGACCAGTCTTCTCGAAGCCGGGAAGCCAGGTGATCCAGGAGTTCGGGATGGCTTGGCACCTGACCCAGACCGCCGAAGTCATCGGTGGTGGGCACCAGCCCGCGGCCGAGCAGGTGATGCCAGATCCGATTCGCCATGACCCGCGCAGTGAATGGATTGGAATCGTCGAGCATGGCGTCCACCAGTTCCAGACGTCCCGACCCTTCGACCTTCGTCGACTCGGGCTCGCCCGCGATCGAGGTGATGAACGACCGGACCGCGATCTCACCCGGGGTGCGATGTGATCCACGGACATGGACCCTCTGGTCGACGCCGGAACCTTCCTGGGCCGAGAGCACTCGGACGGGTCCGGGAATCTCACCCGCCAGATCGCGGCGGCGACGCTCGAACTCCGCGGTCACCTTCCGGTTCGCATCCGCTTCGACGATGGTGTCTCCCCAGAGTCCGGCATCGATGAGTCGGTCGCGGAGCGGCTGCCGATAGGTGGCCGACCCGGTCGAGTCGGCGACGGTCCGAACGAAGGCGGCGGCGAGCATGGTCGGGTCCTCGCCCCGGGCCGTCTCGACCCACTCCGGCAGCATCTCTCCGGGAAGACGACCGTCGGCATGATCGCTCAGCCAGATCGCATCGACTTCGAGTCGTCCGTCGCCGTCATCGATGAGTTCCAGGTGCGCCCTGGCTCCGGATTGCAGTCGGGTGTCGTTGACCACATGTCGCCAACCGTCATGGGTATCGACCCCTTGCCGGTATCCGGCGAAGAGCAGGGCGTTGAACTCATCCATGACCATGCCTTCGACCACGAGTCTGATACGGGCCGCACTCCCGGCGCCCCGGACCCGCCAGTGAAGGTAGCGGTGGTCGAGGGTGAAGGTCTCACTCCGGAGTGTCCCCTGGAGCCGACGATCCAGCCGATCACTCGCCATGGTTCCCTCACGCGGCACGGCGACGGCCTTGGATCCGGTCCACGCCCATCCCGATGGGTACCAGCGAAGGTCGGTATTCAGCTGGTCGAAGCTCTCGAGGAGGACGGCGGTCTCATCGATTTCCAGGTCACGGTGAGGAACGACCTGTCCTTGTCGTTGCCGACGAGGCTCATCCTCGAGCATGGCGCCATCGTGTCCCAGCAACACCCATGCCCGCCACGGATGGTCGGATGATCTCCAGGCATCCTGCTTCAAGGTCTCGACCCAGCGGTTCAGAAGTGCGGCATCGAGGTCTTCCGAGGCGGCGATCGTTTCGATGGTCGACGTTTCGATTGGTTCCCAGCCCTTGTCGTCCGGAGTTCGAGCGGGTCGAAGTTCGGCGGCGGCGAGCAGGTAGCCATTGAGTCGTTGAGGTACCGGGAGCGTGGACCGAGGGTTTTCGGCCGACATCTCCGACTCGATGCGGCGGACGGCGCTGTCGATTCGATCGTGCGGATCCAGGTAGGCGTATCCCTGGTGCATCGACTGCATGTATCCGGAGAGCGCGTAGTAGTCGCGGGTGCTGATCGCATCGAACTTGTGGTCGTGACACCGGGCGCAGGCCACGGTGAGACCGAGAAAGCCCTGACCGAAGACCTCCAACTGGTTGGCGATTCGATCGGACTGGTCCTGGGTCACGTCGGTCGGGGCGTGTACCGCCTGGTGGAAGTACCACTGTCCGGTGCCGATCACGCTTTCGTTGGTTCGATCGTCGGGATTGATCCGGGGTTCAAGCAGGTCGCCGGCGATCTGTTCGGCGATGAATCTGTCGTAGGGAACATCGCGATTGAAGGCGCGGACCACCCAGTCGCGGTATCGCCAGGCCTCGCGGATCGGATAGTCGAATTCATGCCCGCAGGTCTCGGCGTAGCGAACGAGATCGAGCCAGTGGCGCCCCCACCGCTCTCCGAATGCGGGCGATGCCAGTTGTTCCTCGACGATCAGGTTCCATCGTTCGTCACTCGGATCGTCTTCAAAGGCTTCGACGGTTTCGGGTTCGGGGGGAAGTCCGGTGAGGTCGAAGGCGAGGCGGCGGATTTGTCGAGCCGGAGTCGCATCGCCGGCGGGGTGGATGCCTTCGGTCTCGAGGCGAGCGAGGATGAACCTGTCGACCTCGGTCCGCACCGCCGGTTCGTATCGGGGTTCGAGCTCGGGAGACGCCGGATCTGCGATCGGCTTCCACGACCAGTGTCCGTCGTATTCAGCGCCGTCGTCGATCCACCGCCGGAGGATTTCGACCTCCGCGGGGGAGAGGGGTTCGCCGGAAGGGGGCATCGGGTCATCGGAGTCGGTGATCCGTTGGAACAACAGACTGTCATCGGCATGATGTGGGATCACGACCGGGTCGCGTCCGGGGCGGCTGGGTTCGACGGCACCTTCACGGACGTCCAGCCGAAGGCCGCGTTCGCGAGTCGAGGGATCAGGACCGTGACAGGAAAAGCAGCGAGCGACCAGGAGTGGTCGAACGTCGCGGTTGAAGTCGATGGCGGAATCCAGGGGTGGCACACCGGCATGGATGGCATCATCTGGAATGCCATCCTCCTCGGCGACCGCCACCACCACCCCGGTGGTGGCCGCAACCGCGAGGAACACGCCGGTGGCCGCGACGCGTCGTCGCTGCTGGTCGACGTCTGTTCGATACCGAATCATGTCCTCATCATATTTGAGAGACTTCGTCAGTCACGCGGGAAATATGATCTCGACCCCGAGGGATGCGAGTTTTTCAACGTGGCTGGGAGGCTTCGTGGGGGATCTCAGGGCGGTCCCCGCGGACATCTGAAGAAACGTTTTGGATCGTGGGGCCCGGTTGATCCGGGTCGGATTTCGAACCACCACGAAGACGGGGCGCCTGGCTGGCGAGGATGCCGGCCAGCATCAGGCCGCAGCCGAGCATGGTGCGGCCGTCGTAGGTCTCATTCAGAAGCCACCAGCCTCCGAGGGCCGCGAAGACCGCTTCGAGACTCAGGAGAATCGCGACGTGCGCCGGTGGACTCTTCCTCTGTGCGACGATCTGAACGAAGAACGCGAGTCCGATCGCCAGCACGCCGGAGTAGAGCACTTCCCACGTCGCGACCGAGAGAATGTGCGGGATGTTCAGGGCGGCCGACCCTTCGAAGATGATCGCCGCGATCATGCTGGTCACCGCCACGATCGTGAACTGGAAGACCGTGAGTTCGATGGGATCGGTGCGGGGCGAGAGTCGATCGACGAGCAATACCTGCGTCGCCCATCCAAGCGCTCCCACGAGGACGAGTACGGCATAGAAATCGACTGAAAATCCCTGTCCGTCGCCTTTGAAAGTGAGGAACCACATTCCTCCGAGGGCCAGACCGCAGCCGATCCAGGTGGCCAGATGGGTTCGAACGCCGACGATGAGGCCCAGCAGGGGCGTGAAGACGACGTAGAGACCGGTGATGAATCCGGCCGGACCGGCGTCGGTGCCGACGATGCCGTACTGCTGGAATCCCGACGCCACGGCCACCACCAGACCGAGCAGGAGCCCACCCTTCCAGAGCCGCCGGAGCTCGATTCCACGATCCCCATTGCGGATCCGAGGAAAGACGAAACGAAGTGGAGCGATCGCAAGAGCCCCGATCCCGAATCGAACCGCATTGAAGGTGAGGGGACCAACGGCGTCCATCGCTTCTTTCTGAGCGATGAATCCGAATCCCCAGATCGCTGCCGCCAGCAGCATGAGAAGGTCGGCTTTGACGGGAGTGAGTCGCATGGCGGGCACGGTATCTGCCCGCAGCGATCAACGAATGGGCCGAGGTGTCCCGAGCGACCCCCGAGAACGATTGGGAGCCGATCGGGACCACGCTCGGCCGCGGTGGTTTTCAGCCGTCTCCGCGGCGGAGGAAGTCTCGTCCGCGGATGCCGTCGGTGGTCAGGATGTGGAAGGAGGTGGCTGCATCGATTCCCATGTCTCCGTAGTGACCGTCGGGGCCCATCGGGGTGTCCCGGCTCCAGAGACGGTCGCCGCCGGAGGTCTTCTGGTACTGAAGGTCGTCCTCATAGGCGTCGCCGGTCCGGACCGTGGCGACGCTCCCGTCGAAGAACAAGGACTGGGATCGAGCTTCATGCCCGTGATTGAACTGCCAGTGGATGCCAGGCCGGACGCCGCGGTTGACCTGCCCGTCGTCCGCACCGGTGTCGAAGAAGGGGCTGAAGCGGCTGGGGGCCCCGTCGATCCACCACCGTTCCACCATCCTGGTCTTGAGGTCGGGGTGAAGACACTGGTCGACCGAAGGACTCGCGTAGCCACCCGCGATGTCGCGTGGATCCTGCCACCCGCCGGCGGACTCGGCCCGATGGACGTCGATGCCCCACATCGCGCTCGGCGAAAGGCTGTATCCGGGCAGGAAAAGTGACTGTTCCGCCTTGAGTCTCGGGTGGTAAGGACCATGCCACTCGACGTCCTCGTCGAAGACCGCCTGGGTCAGGCGGGCGTCGAACGTACCGGGCTGATAGAACGTCGGATCGCCGGTATTCCCCGAGACGTAGTCCCGGAATCCACGGGTGTTGTAGAGCAGCCGACTTCCATAGGATTCGGCATTGTTGTTCAGGGGATACGGTGGGAGAAAGGTGTCACCAACCGCGTTCCAATATCCAAAGTCGCCTGGCAGGTTGCCTTCGCAGGTGCCTCCCCCGATCCACCAGCCCCAGAGCTGACCGTCGGCATCATTGCCAAGCAGGATCGAGTCGAGGCAACGAACCTCGTTGTTGTACTCGACCACGTTTCCGTCGTATTCGTCGAACTCGTCCGGAACCAATGTCCATTGACGTCCCATCCAGTCCATCGCATACGTGTGGTGTGCCACGCCGAGGAGGATCAGGTTGGCGGCGGAACGAGTTTGGGTTCGATCAGCGGCACCGGCACCAAGAGTGGTCACGAGGAGACAGAAGCCCGTGGCCAGTGATACGAGGCCGACGACCGTTTCGGAGACCGTGAGGCCTCGGCGGCGTCGCTTGAGAATCGACCTGGTCATCGAGGAGAAGGATTTTTCCGACAGGTGAATTTGATGTCTCATGCAGTGAATCCGATGAGAGGTTGAAGCGCGGATCGCTGATGGATCCTTGCCGGGGTATACGCAACCATGATGCATCGGATCCTCATCGTCTTGATGTTGACGGACGCATGCTTGAAACTGGAGTTCCATCACACTGGTCGATTGATCACTCACGGCAGTCGGTGATGACGTGGACCAGGGAACTCGAGTTTCGGTGAAAGACACCATTCCATCGTACGAGTGTCGGACGTGTCACCCTGCGGTCAGATTTCAATTCTGGTTGGACGGACGGCTGGAAATC
The DNA here is from genome assembly GCA_913031315.1 of uncultured Phycisphaerae bacterium. GTDB lineage: Bacteria > Planctomycetota > Phycisphaerae > Phycisphaerales > SM1A02. The sequence continues at coordinate 19,717 of CAJWFU010000002.1, forward strand.
GTGCAAAGACCCCGATTCCCCAAAGGTTCCGACTCGTCGAATTCAAGGCCAAAGTGCTTTAAGAGTGACGCTTAGGAAACAGCACCCATGAATCCGAGGTTTCATCTACACCGAAATCATTCATTGACATCGTTGCGACTCAGTCTCAATAAGTGATCACTGAATCTCCACACCCGCTGAGCGGTACAGTTCTGCCTCTTTCACCCCGCTGGACCCGCTTCGCTCATGAACAGTTCACGAACGTCTCTCTACTCGTCCGAGTCCGGTCACCGCAGAGGTGGGGTGTTGGCTGTCGTGGTGGGCATCATGGCGATCGTGGCCGTGTCGGCCTGGTTCGTCCTCGCCGATGATTCAGACGCCGCGGATCCCTCGGCGACCATGGATGCCACACAGCTCCACGAGGTGACCCGCAGTGGCTTCAACATCATGGTTCCGGCCAGTGGTGAACTCGCGACCGAACGGCAGCTTGAAATCCGGAACCTGCTCGAAGGCCGGGCCTTGATCACCGAGATCGTTCCTGAAGGTTCTTTCGTCCGGAAGGGCGACACGCTGCTTCGACTCGCTGATGACGAGATCCTCGACAAGATCAAGGACTCGATGGACAAGGTGAAGACGGCGGAGAGCAATGTCATTTCCGCGGAACAGACGCTGGCCATCCGCCAATCGACGATGGCCAGTGATCTTGAGAAGGCGGATCTGGAGATCGAGATCGCGCAACTCGGCATGAAGGCCTGGGAGGAAGGCGAACTGCTGTCCAAGAGGCAATCTCAGCAACTCTCGATCCAGACCGCGAAGATCAACAGTGAACGGTTGCAGAAGAGGTTCGTCGAGGCGAAGTCGTTGGTCGAGGATGGTCACATCTCGAACGATGAATTCGACCAGGACCGAATCAAGATGATCGAGGCCGATGCCAAGGTCAAGGAGGTCGAGCTCGCCCAGAAGGTGTACGAGCAGTACACCATCAAGCAGGAAAGAGCGCAAAAGGAATCGTCCGTCGAGCAGTCCAACGCGGAAAAAGGCCGTATCAAGCAACGGCATCTGGCCGAGATCGTGAAGATCGAGGCCGACGTCGAGAGTGCTCGTTTCAAGCTCGAAACCGCGAACGAACGGCTGACCGACCTGCGCACTCAATTGGATGCCTGCATCATCCTGGCACCCGGGGACGGTCTGGTCGTCTACGCCTCGAGCCTCTCCGGAGAACGACGCGGCCGTGGCGATGAACCTCCGCCGCAGGTCGGCACGGAGCTTCGTCAGAACGAGTTGGTCATCGTCCTGCCGGATACCAGCCGGATGATCGCAAGCTTGAAGGTCGGCGAGGCTCTCAGTGGAAGGGTTCGCCCTGGACAGCCGGTGGTGGTGTTCAGCGATTCTCGACCGAACGATCCGGTGAACGGAACCGTTCTGGGGGTGAGCGTTCTTGCCGAAGGTGGCGGTTGGCGTGATCCGAACCGACGTGACTACACGGTCCGGGTCGGTCTGGATGTCGACCCCGAGTTCGGCTTGAAGCCCTCGATGCGATGTCGAGGAGAGATCGTGCTCGGCCGGGTCGACGATGTGGTGAACGTGCCGATCCAGGCCATCTTCCGCAAGGGGCCGGTCGCTTTCGTCTACGTTCCCGACGAGGGAGGTTTTGCTCAGAAGGCGGTGAAGATCGGGCTCTCCAGCGAAATGCTGGTCGAGGTCCGTGACGGTCTGGAAGAAGGCGAATCCGTCCTGCTTCGACGGCCGAGTCCCGGTGAGGTCGTCTCTGAAATCGAGATGGCGACCGCGTCATCGAGACCAGGAGGTCCTCCGAGCGGTCGGCCGACTGGTCGTCCGAGTGGCCGACCAGGCGGCACGAAAGACTCGGCTACGAAGAACAAGACCACCAAGACGGAGGCTGGAACGGCGAAGGCCGATTCCAAGTCCGAGAACACCGCGGAACTTTCGAAGAAGGAAGCCGTTTCGTCGGCACCCGAGGCCACCGGTTGAGGCTGTTCCGCTGAGGCCGATCTACGGCCTGTGCACATGTCCGGTGGAAATCGGCGTCGAGACATTCCCGATAATCACGAGTGCGAAACGAACCAGGGGAAACCTGGATTCCTGAGATCGCTTCGAGTCGCCGATCATCCACGTCTCATCCCCAGCCGGATGGGTTGACGCTTTTCTTCGTCCGGGGTTGGGATTTTCAAATCACGGAGTCGCTTCGGAACCACCTTGAAGTCACTCTGCACGCGGTGGATCACGGCCACGTGAAGACCGGCCACCGTGGTGCGCTCACCTCCCCATCCGGGTGAGATGACCGCGATTGAACGGTGTGATGAATGGATGCCCATCCACGGTGCCTGCCTCGCCAGCGACCGGCTGCCGGGCCTCCAGACCGTTTGAAAACAGAGCTCGGAGCTTCGGCACTTCAGCCTTCGAAGAAGCCGGTGTTTTCCAAGTGTCCGGTGATTGCACCGGGACGAGATCAGTCGATCCGACGTACGTCTTCGGAGTCGAGGTCGTCGGGATCGGAAGGAAGAAGAAGTTCATCCTTCACGATCGATCGAGGTTCGATTTCGATCATGGGTGGGTCGGAGATGGCATCGTTCTTGGTGGTGCCGAGAGACTTCATGCGTCGAGCGGCGGGAAGGATCGAAGACTCGAGCGATCCGACCGCACGGTTGTACGACTCGCTGCCCTGGCGAAGTCGATCGCCGACCTTGGTGAAGTACTGAGTGAACTTGGCAAGTCGATCGTAGATGCTCGCGCCGGCCTTGGCGATCTCTCTCGCGTTGGCGGCGACGTCTTCCTGTTGCCAACCGTAGGCCACCGATCGCAGCAGACCGACCAGGAGGGTCGGGGTGACGATGAGGACATGATTCTCCATCGCCTTCATCTGCAGGTCGGGCTTCTGTTCGAGGGCGGCGGTGAATCCGCTTTCGATCGGCATGAACATCACGACCACCTTGGGTGTCCGTTCGAACTGCTTCCAGTAGTTCTTGTCGGCAAGACCCTTCACGTGATTCTCGACCGCGGTGGCATGCCGGGCCATGAGTGCTCGGCGGTGGTCATCATCCTCGGTTTCAATGGCGTCCAGGTAGGCATCGAGGGCGACCTTTGAATCGACGACGATGATTCCCTCTCCCGGAAGCTTCACCACCATGTCCGGTCGGAGTTTCGAGTCGTCTCCGGCGTCCACGGAGACCTGTTCGGTGAAGTCGCACCGATCGGTCATGCCTGCGAGTTCGACGATGTTTCGGAGCTGCATCTCGCCCCAGCGTCCGCGCTGCTCGGGGCGACGGAGGGCGGTGACCAATCGGCCGGTCTCCTTCTGAAGCGACTGGTGACTCTTCGCGATCTGCTCCACATGCTCTTCGATGGAGGTGTAGGCCTTCTCACGTTTCACCTCGAGCTGTTGCAGCGTCTTCTGCTGCTCGGTGATCTGCTCCTTGAACGGCTTGAGCATCTCTTCGAACTGGGTGTGCCGTTCGCCGAGGTGGCCGCCGATCTGCTTCTGCGCCTTCTCGAAGTGGGCGGTGGCATGTTCGAGGAACTGCTTCTGATTGGCTTGAAGCACGTCGGAGGCCAGCGCTTTGAACATCTCCTCCAACTGCTTTCGGGCTTCATCGGCGCCGCGGGCGAACTCTTCATGCTTCTCGCGGGCGACCCGGAGCTCGGCCTCGACCTTCGCCGTGCCGATCCGTGCGGCTTCCGCTTCGTCCCGTGCTTGCTGATGATCGCGGGCGGCGGTTTCGAGCGAGGTCTGGATCTCTCCCACCCTTCGGTCGAGATCTTCATTGACGGATCGAAGTCCTTCGGCGGTCGCCGTTTCGGCCGAAAGTCGGTTCTCGACCTCGGATCGTCGACGCCCGAGAAGCATGGCGACCGCGAGGCCCGCGATGACGGCCCCGGCGAAGGCCCCGGCGAAAAACCAGCTCAGTTCATTCATGACCCGATCCTAACGCCTCAGCTCCGAGTTCCTGATCGGAAGCCCGATGGGATCCGGTTTGAATCTCGTTCGGAGCCGGAGCCCGGTTCCGACTACCGTCATGATCATGAAGATCTCCCGCTGGGCCATGGCTCTCTTTTTCGTTGCCGCCGTCGAAGCGGACGGCCGAATCAAGGCTTGTGAAGAGGCTCCGCCGCCGAATTCCGCCATCTCATCTCCGATCCAGGAGCAGCAAGCCGTGAATCGATCATCGACGGTGGTTTTCGAAGCGGGAGTCGATGGCTACCCTCACATCCGAATCCCCTCGATCCTTGCGCTGGAGAACGGTGATCTTCTTGCGTTTGCCGAAGCCAGGCAGGGCGGGGACCACGCCAGGAACGACATCGTTCTGAAGCGTTCCTTCGATCGAGGTCGAACCTGGGCTCCGCTTCAGTTGATTGATGATCAGGGTGGGGATTCCCTCAATGACCCACTTCCGGTCGAAGTCCGATTCGGCCCGCACGCGGGCCGGGTCTACATGACGTACATGTCGTTTCCCGAGGGATGTCACACCGACTGCGTCGAGGCGGGATACGGCCACCGCAGTTCACGAAACTGGTTGGTCTGGTCCGACGATCGAGGAGCCACCTGGACGAAACCGATGGAAGTGACGCGTACCTTTCGAAAAGAGGCGACCAACTACGCGGGAAGTCCGGGAGTCGGGATTCAACTCGAACGCGGGCCGCACCGAGGCCGTCTGGTGTTTCCGCAGCGGCAGGGCCCGATCGATGCGATGAAGGCCTACGCGGTCTATTCCGACGACGGAGGCGACACCTGGCACCGCGGTGAGCCCGCGGCGAACCCCCCCGGTCCGGCCACCGCGGACGAGATATCGATGTTGGAACTCGAGGATGGCTCGATCCTTCTGAATTGTCGGGCCCACAACGGCGGGCCGAAGCGACGCCTGCGGAGTCGGTCGACCGATGGAGGTGCCTCCTTCGAGCGGCTGGAGGTCGACGACGGTCTGATCTCCCCGCATTGCATGGGTTCCATCGTCATGCATCAGGCGACCGATCGAGATTTCGAGGCCTCCAGGATTCTGTACTGCGGGCCGTGGCGGGAAGAAGGACGGTCGGAAGGGGCCTTCGTCACGTCCGGGGACGGCGGACGAACCTGGGGTCCCCCCACCATGCTGGTCCCGGGTGGTTTCGCTTACAGCCAGATGGTCGTGCTCGAACCCGGGGGTGAAATCGGTCTGTTCTACGAGGCCGATGGTTACCGCACGATGCGATTTCTTCGATTCGACCCTGGAACGGTGAAGGCTGGTGATCGGGTGAAATGATCACGGAAGGAAGATTAGGTTTTCAAGGAATCGGTCTGCCCGATACCGTCCGAAGGTGATGGCTCATGATGTATCCACCGACGATGAGACGCTGATCGATCACGCCCTCCAAGGTGAAGATCGTGCTTGGGAGATCCTCATCGCGAAATATGGCCAGCTCGTCTGGTCCGTCGGCCGGTCCTGTGGCCTCTCCGCAGCCGATACGGATGATCTGGTACAGGTCGTCTTCGGTGCTCTGGTTCGCAGTCTGGGGCGGATCGAGCAACGAGATCGACTCGCGAGCTGGTTGATCACCACCGCCAAGCGCGAGGCGTGGAGGCTGTCCGAGAAAAATCGGCGAGAACGAGCCACGGCGCCGGAGGACCTCCCGGAATCGGTTCATCCACCTGAGGATGAGGACGATGCCTTTGCGAAGCGACAGGCCGTTCGAACGGCGTTGTCTGGCATCGGGAACCGGTGCCAGGAGCTTCTCCAAGACCTGTTCGGGAATCTGCAAGTGCCTTCCTACGATGACGTTGCGGCAAGGTTGGGTCTGAATCCCAACTCGGTCGGACCGATTCGACGGCGATGCTTGCAGGACCTCATGAAAGAACTTGAATCGGTCGCCCCGGAGTTTTTTTCGGGATCCTCCTAGAGGGATGTACGGATCCTTCTCTGGCGGCCTCATCACTCCACAAAGGCCCAAGGAACTGTTCTCCATGCGTTCATCCGATGAAATTCGAGATCTGGCCGAATCGCTTGCACGTTCGATCGGAGTCTCGGGCCACGATGGCGTCCAGGCGGCCATCGAGACGATTCGGCAAGACGCCCTGGATCCGATTCCGCCCGGGGTTCTTCGCAAGGCGGCCGCCCTCGCGCAGGAGTTGAACCCGCGACCGTCCTGGTTGGAGACCTTTGATCGTCTCACGGCGAGGATTCTGGCCCCGCTTTTCGATGATGGGCCTTCCCTGGCGATGGGACTGCGGGGAGATGATCTTCGGCAGTGCACCCTCGGGGTCGATGGCTTGCGACTCGACCTGGAGATCGAAGTCGATCTGGTTCGAAAAGACCCCAAGGGCAGGCTTATCGCAACGATTCGGGGCCAGCTTGATGGCGAGTCCGGTCTCGGTGGGCCCGTGGAAGTCATGGTTCTTGATCCAGAATCCGAACAGTTGCGGGAAACCGGGCGTACAGACGAGACCGGCCGATTCGATCTGAATCTGCCTGAGGGTCGATACGACCTCGTGTTTCGTCTTGGAGAAGGGAAAATCGTCATGGGGACGATCAACGTGCCATGAGCCAATCCGAGCCGACGATCCTCGATGCATTCCTGGAGGCGGATTCGACGCGACGTCGAGCCGTTCTGGGCTCTGAATCCAGACGTCGGAACCTGATTCAGGACCTCGAAAAACTTGTCGGAAGCGATGCGGCCAGAGTGATCGATGTCGGCCGTGCGATCGTGGAAGCCCTCGATGACGAGGCGACCATGGCGAGGACACTTCGAGCCATCACCACGGCACAGGCCTATCTCGGTCGCCATGATCAAGCGATTCTCACGGCGCTGGACGCTCGGAGGCGAGCGAGGTCCGCCGGTGACGACATCGAAGCGGCACGCGCCCTGGTGGCGGCGATGCATCCCAGATGCGAATCCGGACTCCTGGATGAAGCCATCGAAGGCGGGGAGACCGCCCGCCGCGAATTGCTCGAGGCTGGTGCCGCCGACCTTGCGATACGCGTCGACTTGAATCTGGGCAACATCCGGAAGATGCAGGGAAAGCCCCGGCAGGCATTGGAACATCTGGACCGGGTGATCTCCGCACTGGTGCTGGACGACCCGATTCGTCCCCATGCTTTGAATGCATTGGGTGAATGTCATTTCGTTCTGGACGACTTGCGGGACGCCGATTCAGCCTTCGAGGAGTCCCTTCGACTTCTGGGAGAGGACGGTGGACTGGCTACCGCCATCGTGACCGGCAATCGTGCCGATGTGGCCAGCCGGGAAGGTCGACTCGAAGAAGCCATCGATCTGTTCACCGAGGCGAGACGAAGATGCGAGGACCACGGCGCGGTCGGTCATGCGGCCAGGTTGACGGTCGAGAGCGGTGACGCCTTGGAATCAGCCGGGCTTCTTGACGAAGCGACGCAGCAGATCGAATCGGTTCTCGATTCACTGGAAGCGAGTGACATGAGGTTCGAGCATGCGCGGGCCCTCATGATCCTCGCTCGAATCGATCTCGTGTCCCGCCGATTTGAAAGTGCGGTCGAACGCGCCGATCTTTCCTCGAGGCGATTTCTCGATCTGGGAAATCGTCGGCTCTCCAACCGATCCATGTTGATCGCGATCGAGTCATGCATCGCCGCCCGTCGGTTGGAATCAGCGGAATCACGGCTCGCGGTTCTCGTGGACGATGATCACGAGCCGGTGACCCGCCTTGGTCGCCACTCCATGGAGGCGGAACTTCACGTGGCGAGGGTTCGTTGGCCGGAAGCGATCATCTCGGCGAAGCAAGCATGTTCCATCGCGACCGAACTCCGCGTGACGCCGCTCTCGATCGAA
>CAJWFU010000003.1:0-27427 GCA_913031315.1 uncultured Phycisphaerae bacterium
GTCCGCGCCTGGAGCGACTGCGACATCCTCACCATCGGCCAGTATCTGCAACCGACTCGAAACCACCTTCCGATCGATCGATGGGTCCACCCCGACGAGTTCGCCCGGCTTCGTGATGCGGCGCTGGAGAAGGGTTTCGAAGTCTGTGAGAGCGGTCCATTGGTGCGATCGAGTTACCACGCCGAAGAACAGGCTGAGAAACTCAGCCCCGAGCGGGCCGATGTGCATGGCCGGATGAAGAAGCTGATCGCTCAGGCGCGGGAACGCGGATCCGCCTGATCCCTCGTCCTGATTCCGATTCAAAAGGACCCTCGCAGCGCCGAATTCAATGGCGCTGCGAGGGTCTTTCTTCTCCCCGAATCGCTGGTCCAGATCCGATCAGTCATCCATCTGCATGGCGCGATTCATCTGCTTCTGCATCTGTTCGATGGTCATTTCCTTGTTCGCGACCATCTTGATCATTCGAAGATACTGCTCTTCGATCTGGCCGACCATCCTGCCTTCATCGCTGTCCTTCGTGATCTCTTCTCGAATCGCGGCAAGCTTGAGATGCATGTCCATCAGCTTCATCTCGTTGTTCTTCACCAGCTCGAACATTCGCAGATACTCGCTCTGGTATCTCGCCAGACCCTTCGCGGCCTCGGTTTCACCTGCGGCCACCATGCGGAGTTCGACCAGCTGCTGCTGCATGTCCGCCATGGTCATTTCGTTGTTCTTCACCATCTCGAACATCCGTAGATATTCGCCCTGATAATCCAAGACCTTCTCCACGTCTTCCGCGTCCTCGTGATCCGCTTCACGGAATTCGACCAGCCTCAGCTGCATCTCCTCCTCGGTCATCTCACCGTTCGCCACCATCTCGGAAAACCGAACGTATTTTTCCTCATCCCGGCTCTTCTTCGCGGTCACTTTCAGATGGCGGACCATGGCTTCGACCCGAGCATCGGTTCTCGCCTCGGAATCATCTTCGGTCGCGACCATGTTCTCCTCCATCATTTCGACCCTGACCAGGAACTCTTCCGACGTGATGGTCCCGGTCTTGATCATGTCGATCATCTTCGTGACCTCGGCGTTGTACTCGGCCTGAGTGAACTTCTTTCGTCCCTTCAGTTTCGCTTCCGTCGCGCGATATCGGTTCCACAGCTTCTCTTCCGCGTCATCGAAGGTCGCCTTCGCCTCCGCCTTGCTGATCTCGCCCTTCGAGATCTTCGATCGAAGATCCTGACTCATGGCCAGCAAGCGCTGTTCGATCCGCTTTCGGAGGGCATCGAGTTCTGATTTCATCCTCGTTTCCGCCTGTTCAATCTCCGCCGCTCGATACCGGTTCCACATCTTCTTCTCGGCCTGGTCGAACGTCGTTCTGGCGTCGATCTCGCCGATCTCGCCCGCTTCGACCTGCTTGCGGAGATCCTCACTCATGGATTCAAGGCGTTGCTCGATCTGCTTCTTGAGTGCTTCGAGGTCCTGGTTCGCTTCGGCCTCTTCTTTGGTTCGTTGCCGCTTCTCCAACTCCTGATATCGGAGTTCCATCCTTCTGTTGGTCGCGGCATATCGTTCGTCGGCCTGGGCTCGGGTCAGGTCGCCGACTTCGACTCGCTTGTCCAGATCCCTGGCCATCGCCGTCATGCGTTCATCGATCTCGACCCTGATCTGGGCGAGGTCGATGGTGGGTGCGGTCAGGGGTTCGGAGGATTTTCGACCATCACTGATCGCGTAGATGGACTTGATCTGCCGGTCGAATCTGGAGGTGGCGGCTTCATCGGAGATGTCACCCGCCTCGAGCTTCTTCAGCATTTTCGCGTGGGCTTTGAGGATGGCGTCGATCTGATTCTGGTTCAACTGGCCGGTTTCAAAATCGCCGGTCAGCGTTTCCCGTATTCGTTCCGCGGTCGGGAATTTCCGGCCCCTTTCATCCTGAATGCCTTGCTCCCACCGGCCTCGGGCGTTCGCGGTCGACTCGACCGTCACGGAGACGGTTGCAACTCCGGCGATCATCGCGATTGCGGTGGCGAACCTCCATCCAGAGGTTCGGAGAACCGTCCCATGAATGCCGAGTGAGCGTGAAGAGTGATTCATACGGGAAGTTCCAGAGCTGGTGAACATGGCGGCTCGGGTCGAGGTCGGGTTCGCTGACGGTGGTCAAATGGGAAAAGCACCGTTCGTCGATGGTATGAAAACACCCGGCCGGCTCCAAACACCTTCAGTTTGGAACCTCGGGACGGACAGGATCGGACGGGGGATCCGATGATCGATTCAAAGTTCAGGGTCTGAGAAAAATGAGGCGTACGAGGTATTCAGGCCCGACTTGGCGTTTCGGTCGCGAAGTCACAGTATTTCGGTTTATGCTTCAGAGGCGGACGTGGTTTCAGGACGTTCCGTTTCCGAATAACAATTCCCTCTCAGGGTGATGAAGACATGAACAAGACGATCGCTGCCGTGATGGCCGCATTCATTTGCTGTGGCGCCCTGGCGACCACTTCTCCGGGATCGACCGGCCCGAAGAGTGAGTCCCCGTGGCAGCACGACGACGGCACCGTCGAATTCAAGGGTCAGAAGTTCAGTGGCTGGAAGGCTCTTCATGCTTCCCGACTCTTCAATCCTCTGGACAAGTGTCTCGCGCCTGATCCTGATCTTCAGAACGATGGAGGGAATCCGATCGGCCAGCTCCGTGGCGTCGATCCGGGTGATTGCGCCTACACCTCCACGACCATCGACCCGGCCTACGATCCGTCGCTCGACACTTATCAGATCAGGTGCGTGGTCCATGTGATCCGGAATGACACGGGAACGCTTGGGAATATTGCACCGGACAAGGTCGCCAGTGGTATTCGAATCCTCAACGAGGACTTCAACGCCCTGCTTGGAACGCCGGGTCAACCCGGAACTCTGGCCAACATCGAATTCGTTCTGGCCGACGTCGACCCCGACGGGAATCCGACCAACGGGATCACCTATTCGGACAACACCACCTGGTACAACGATGGTGGCAATTACTGGAACTCGCTCAACTGGGACCCGAACCGCTACCTGAACATCTACACGACCACCGCCAGCGGCGCCCTCGGCTACGTTTCGGGGTTCCCCTCCGAGGCGGGCTTTCCGGGAAGCACGGAAGACCGCGTGGTGGTCCTCTGGGAGTGTTACGGCGACGATGCGCCGTATGGAGCGCCCTTCAACCTCGGCCGCACACTCACCCACGAGGTCGGTCACTATCTCGGACTCTTCCACACCTTCCAGGGTGGATGCAGTGACAGTGCCTGCTACACCAGTGGCGACCTGATCTGCGACACCAACGCGGAAAGTGGTCCGAACTTCGGTTGTGGAACCGGATCGACCTGCGGTTCGCCGGATCCGACCGACAACTACATGGACTATTCGGACGATGCCTGCATGAACAAGTTCACCCCCGAGCAGGTGAACCGGATGCGGTGTTCGATGTTGAACTACCGACCTCTCATCTTTGAGGAGGGTGGTAGCTGCTCCAACGGCGATCCTGGATTCAGCTCGGCCGCGGTCCAGCCCGATACGGTCGTTTCGGTCGTCCTCGATGATTGTGATCTCGATCTCGATGATTCGACGGTCGAGACCGCCGAAGTCCGCGTGTACAGCGACTTCGACCTGACTGGATTCACGCTGACTCTGCTTGAGGACGCGGTGGATGCCGGAACCTTCTCGGGTTCCATCGAGTTGACGTCCAACCAGGGATTCAACGGCGTATTCCTCTTCGCACCCGAAGGTTCATCGGTCTACGTCGAATATCTCGACGCCGCCGACGCCGATGGAAACACGGATGTTCTGGTCACCGGTGAATCAACGGTCGACGGCACGGTGGAGGCGCCGAGCATTCAACTCGCCGACTTCGGGGCCAGCACCGCGACGGTGTTGATCTCCGGTTCCGAATCACTCAGCGCCACGGTCCGATTCGGAACGTCCTGCGGTTCGCTCACCGAGACCGCCGGTCCCTCGGGATTCTCGCTGGATGGCGAGATCGACCTCGAAGGCCTGGTGGATGGGGTGTTCTATTCGTACGTGGTCGAGGTCGAGGACGAAGCCGGAAACCAGGCGACCTATCCGGAGAGTGGTTGCTACGAATTCGAGTTCGAGGCACTTCCCTTCTTCGCCGAGCAGTTCACCAGCGGATTCGATCTCGGGAACACCTCGCTCCGGTTCGTCAACGTCGGTGGTTCCGATGGATACGCCGGGTGTGCCGAGCCGATTTCATCGCTGCCGATCGATCCCGCGGGAGGCTCGAGCCTGTCACTGGGTGATGATGCGGCCGCCTCGGTGACCATTCCATTCTCGTTCGAGTTCTACGGGCAGTCGTATTCGAGTGTGAACGTGGTGAGCAACGGCTACCTGGTCTTTGGTGGCAGTGACACCTCGTACGAGGAGTCCTTCGAGAACCACTTCTCGTTCACCAGGATTTCCGCACTGTTCGACGACCTCAACCCTTCCGCGGCGGGGGATGTGTCCTATCGCGTCAGTGGCAGCTCGCTCGCCATCACCTGGTCGGGCGTTCCTGAATACAACACCTCGAATTCGAACACCTTCCAGGTGGTTCTCGAAGCGAGCGGTGACGTCACCATCGCATGGCTCGAAATCGGAGTCTCGGATGCCGTGGTCGGTCTCTCCGACGGCGGCGGTCTTGATTCCACCTTTGAAGCGGCCGACCTCTCGGCCAGTGCGGCGGGTTGCCTCCCGAGGCCGCCGTCGGTGTCGGATGCGTCCTACACCACCCAGCCCGGAAGTCCGGTCGACATCGTCCTCTCTGCGAGTGACGACGGCACTCCGGGACCACTGACCATCGACATTCGGTCGCTTCCCTCCAACGGAATCCTTCGGGATCTCGGTGATGGTTCCATCATCTCCGCAGTGCCCCACGTCCTTTCCTCCGTCGCGCCGCCGCAGGTTCGATTCGAACCTTCAGGATCGAGCGAATTCTCGACCTCCTTCCTTTACGGTGCAGATGATGGTGGCCGGGCTCCGAATGGCGGATCGTCGCCCGACGCGACGGTCACGATCGTGGTGTCGAGTGGTCCGCAGGCATTGATCGCATGGGACATGGACACGAATCCCGGCTGGTCGCTGGAAGGCGCCTGGTCATGGGGTTCGCCGTCGGGTGGCGGTGGTGATCCCAATGGCGGTGACACCGGGGTGAATGTGATCGGTTACGCCCTCGATGCGGAGTACGGCAACAATCTTGGTGAGGTCCATGCGACCTCACCGTCGTTCGACTGCACCGATGCCACCGGAACCACGCTTCGATTCAGTCGCTGGCTCGGGGTGGAACGGTCGGAGTACGACCATGCCTACGTGCGGGTTTCGAACGACGGGGGGCTCTCGTGGTCGACGATCTACGAGAATTCGAACACGACGTTCGAAGACACTTCGTGGACGGTTGAGGAGTTCGACCTTTCGGCGATCGCGGACGGAGAGTCCGATGTTCGAATCCGTTTCACGATGGGAACGACGGACGGCTCGGTGACGTTCTGTGGTTGGAACATCGACGACGTGGTGGTGGAAGCGACGCTTCCGGGTGGTGGTTCCGCGGCCGACCTGAATGGTGACGGCGTGGTGAACGGAGCCGATGTCGGTCTTCTGCTGGCGGAGTGGGGTCCCTGCTCCGGATGTCCGGCGGACTTGAATGGAGACGGCCTGGTGAATGGTGCGGACTTCGGTCTCCTGCTCGCCGACTGGGGTTGATCGGTTCCACCGGCCTTGAATTCGAAACAGGACCGCCTTTGGAATCTCACGATTCCAAAGGCGGTCTTTCGTTTCCGTGGCCGGTCGTCGATTCGAACGGATTAAAATCGGGGAATTACGGCGAACATCGTCGGGAAATCGATTTCCTCTGCAATACTTGAGACGTCGACGTCGAGGTGGCGTCGTCGTCTCCGAATCGCATGAATGATGCGATTCAGAACACAATAGGAAGACACTCGTGAAGCGATTGACGCTTGCCGCCGTCCTCGGAACCGTTTTCAGCACCGGTTCCGTGGTTCTTGCTGACGCGCCCACCGTGCTTGAACTTCGCGGTGCTCGAATTCAAATGGCGACTTTGACCCCCGCGGCGACGTCCGCCGGGTTGTCGAACCTTGCCCAGCGAACCGATTCTCGACACGCGATCGTTCGACTGACGGCCGAACTTGATGAATCGGGCCGAGCGAAGATGGCTTCGGAAGGCGTTCAGCTTCTCTCGTGTCTGGGGCCAAGAACGTGGATCGCTTCCATCGATCCCAAGGTCGCGAACCGGGCGGAGGCCCTGGTCGATCGAATCAGCTGGTCGGGTGAGATCCCGCGGTCCGCGAAGCTTCACCCTTTCCTTGCCGCGGGTCGTGTTCCGGAATGGACGATCGATCGCCGAGATCTCGACGCATTCCTCGAGGGTCGGAATGCGGATCTCGATGAGGTGATCGACCAGATCGCTCAACGGGATGATCCGACCGTGGCCCTCTACGTCCTGGCTCATGGAGACATCGATCTCGCCGATTTCTCGGCGACCCTCGAACTCGGTGGGGCGGAGATCCGATCCAGCATGAAGACGGTCAATGGCCTGCTGGTACGAGTCCCGATGTCCAGGATCGAAGCACTGGTGGATCTGGATGAAACGGTATGGGTCGAGCCGGCGCTTCCTGCACTGGAGACCAACAACGCTTCCAATCGGGTGAACACGCAGGTCGATGCCGTTCATCAGGCGCCCTACGAACTCGATGGTGATGGTGTGGTGGTCATGGTCTATGACGGTGGCTACGCCGATGCCAGTCACGCTGATTTCGGTGATCGGCTCACGGTCCGTGATTCCAGTGGTCAGTCCTCGCATGGAACCCACGTCTGCGGAACGGTCGGCGGAGATGGTTCGGCTTCCGGCGGTACGCACAAGGGCATGGCCCCAGCGGCGACGATCGAGAGTTACGGATTCGAACAGGAGGGTGGTCTTTCGGAAGGCTTCCTGTACACCGATCCCGGTGACCTCGAGGTCGATTACAGCGATGCGATCAACAACTGGGGGGCGGTCGTCGCGAACAATTCCATCGGCACCAATACGGCTCCCAATGGATTTCCTTGCGAATGGACGGGCGACTACGGCGTCACCAGCAGTGTGATCGATTCGGTGGTTCGCGGCGATCTGGGGGGTGATATCAGGATCGTCTGGGCGAATGGCAACGAACGACAGTCCACCCGGTGTGGAGATCTCTACAACACCACGGCGCCACCGGCCTGCGCGAAGAACCACATCAGCGTGGGAGCGACGAACTCCAACGACGATTCGATCACCACCTTCACGAGTTGGGGCCCGTCGGATGACGGCCGGATCAAGCCCGACATCTCAGCCCCGGGCTGCCAGAGCGACGATGACGGTGGTGTGACCAGTACCGTCCCGGGTGGGGGCTACAGCTCGTACTGCGGTACTTCCATGGCGTCACCCACGGTCACTGGAATCGCCGCCTTGATTCTGCAGGAATGGCGAAATCTTCATCCCGGCGAACCAGACCTCTCCAACGCCGCTCTCAAGGCGTTGTTGGCGAATTCGGGCGCCGACTTCGGTCACCCCGGTCCCGATTGTCAGTACGGATTCGGCACCGTCCGGGCGAAGAACGCGATTGATTCACTCCGGGCCGACGGAGTGATCGAATCCCAGGTGGGCGACGGCGAAACGACCGAGCATCTGATCGTGGTGACCGCGGGCGAGGATTCGCTCCGCATCACGCTCGCCTGGGATGACGAACCCGCATCACCCCTTCCCGCCGCGGCTCTGGTCAACGATCTCGACCTGCTGGTCACGGATCCTGCGGGAAACGTCATCGATCCCTGGACCATCGATCCGGCGAACCCGGGTCTGGCGGCCACACGCTCCGGTCGTGACCGGATCAACAACATGGAACAAGTGACGGTGGAAGCGCCGATGCCCGGCGCCTGGCGGGTTCAGATCGTCGGACATGCGGTTCCGGTCGGTCCCCAGTCCTACGGACTCGCGGCCGATCCCAATCCCATCGCCTGTAGTTCAACCGGTGTGGTTGGCTTCAGTGGCCAGCGTGTCCAGCCGGACACCATTGTTTCGATCACCGTCGTCGATTGCGATCTCAACACGGACGACACGGTCACCGACTCGATCGCGGTTGCGCTCTCGAGTGACGACGCACCCCTCGGATTCGACACCGTGCTCACGGAAGAGGATCCGGCTTCGTCGACCTTCACCGGATCCGTCCAGCTGACTTCGAGTTCCACCAGCCCCGGTCTCTACGCCCTCGACGGATCAGAGATCCGAGTGGTGTATCTGGATGAGTCGGACGCGTCGGGAAACATCGACTCGGAACGCCTGGCGACCGCGTTGATCGACGGATCGATCACCGCCCCCGAAAGCGTCGACGTTCTGGATTTCGGTCCGGACTCGGCCACGATCACGATCAACACGGGTGAAAGGGTCCGGGTGACGATCCTCTACGGAAGCTCTTGTGATTCATTGGATCAGGAAGTGGTGAGTTCCAGCTACCTCACTGAACAGTCGATCACGATCAGCGGTCTTGAAGACACCTTCACCTACTTCTTCCGAATCATGATCACCGACCAGGCCGGCAACACCGGCATTTATGGTGACGGTGGTGACTGCTTCGATTTCACGGTGCCGGATGCGATCGACTTCTACGCCGAACAGTTCGGATCTGGAATCGACCTCGTCGATTCAAGAATCACCTTCACGCCGATCGAAACGGCTGATGAGTATGTGCCTCGTTTCGAGCCATCACCATCGCTTCCCTTCGATCCTTCGGGTGGTTCGATTCTGGCTCTGGGTGACGACGACTCTCAGAGCGTCGATATCCCCTTCGGATTCGACTTCTACGGGGTTGAATACAACACGGCCTACGTCGGCAGCAACGGTTACCTGACCTTCGGCTCCGGGGACACTGGTTACGACGAATCCTTTGGATCGCATTTCAATCTGCCTCGCATCTCGATGCTGTTCGACGACTTGAATCCCAGCATCGGTGGCACGGTGAGTTGGAAGATCGTGGGTGACGCTTTCGTGGTCACCTGGAGTGGCGTTTCCGAATACAACACCTCGAATTCCAACACCTTCCAGATCTCACTCTTCGAGTCCGGGGAGATGATGCTCGCCTGGGGTTCTCTGGACGTGGGTGATGCGATCCTCGGTCTCTCCCCGGGCGAAGGCCTCGCCTCGAATTTCATTCCGAACGATCTTTCGGCCAGCGAGATCGGATGCCTCCCGCGGCCTCCCTCGGTGTCGAACGTCTCCCTGGCCACGTCACCCGGAACGCCGGTCGACATCGGTCTGGTCGGTTCCGACGACGGCCAGCCGTCGCCCATGTTCTTCGTGATCGACTCGCTCCCGGTGGGAGTGCTCCGTGATCTTTCCACCGGAATCGCGATCACGTCCGTACCGCATGTGATCGAATCGGAAGCCGGACCTCATCTCCAATATCAGTCGCCCACCGGCTGGGAAGGGGTGGCGACCTTCGTGTACCACGCAGATGATGGTGGGTCACCGCCGGAGGGTGGGCCCTCCAACGATGCCGAGGTCACGATCGTGGTGTCGAGTGGTCCGCAGGCATTGATCGCATGGGACATGGACACGAATCCCGGCTGGTCGCTGGAAGGCGCCTGGTCATGGGGTTCGCCGTCGGGTGGCGGTGGTGATCCCAATGGCGGTGACACCGGGGTGAATGTGATCGGTTACGCCCTCGATGCGGAGTACGGCAACAATCTTGGTGAGGTCCATGCGACCTCACCGTCGTTCGACTGCACCGATGCCACCGGAACCACGCTTCGATTCAGTCGCTGGCTCGGGGTGGAACGGTCGGAGTACGACCATGCCTACGTGCGGGTTTCGAACGACGGGGGGCTCTCGTGGTCGACGATCTACGAGAATTCGAACACGACGTTCGAAGACACTTCGTGGACGGTTGAGGAGTTCGACCTTTCGGCGATCGCGGACGGAGAGTCCGATGTTCGAATCCGTTTCACGATGGGAACGACGGACGGCTCGGTGACGTTCTGTGGTTGGAACATCGACGACGTGGTGGTGGAAGCGACGCTTCCGGGTGGTGGTTCCGCGGCCGACCTGAATGGTGACGGCGTGGTGAACGGAGCCGATGTCGGTCTTCTGCTGGCGGAGTGGGGTCCCTGCTCCGGATGTCCGGCGGACTTGAATGGAGACGGCCTGGTGAATGGTGCGGACTTCGGTCTCCTGCTCGCCGACTGGGGAGGAGATGGATTCAATCGCCAGGCTGCCCCCGATCAGGAATCCGATATCGACGTCGACGGCGACGTCGCCGATTCGATTCTCGTGAAAGACCGAACCCTTCAGGTGCCGGATGGGCTTCTGGTCATCGACGGCGCTTACGTCCAGGACTCGAAGATGACTCTTTCGTTGGCCATCGATGGTGATGAACCGGTCACCGATCACGACCTGGTGGTGGTTCGAGGGGAAGCATCGCTTCGTGGCCGGCTCGAAGTGAAGATCGGGAATCCCCCGGAGTCCGGCGACTTCATCGCGGTGGTGTTGTTGGCGGATTCGATCATCGGTGACTTCGAGGAGATCGAGGTGATCGGGGGTCGCAGAGTCGTCGACGTCTGCACCACGGCGAACGCGGTGGTGGTGATGGTCGGTGATGAAGCGAGACGGTCATCGTTGACGGAGTTTCCAGCCATTCCCGACGAGGTGATCATGCTGATCGATTCGATCGGGAGTACTGATCCGGTCTGGGATCTGGACCATGACGGCGTGGTGACCGAAGCCGATCTGCGCATTCTGCTTCGTGCGGGCATCGACTGTCGCTGAAACAGAACCGGAAAACCGGTACTGGAATTGAAACGACCGCGGAGCCCCTTGCCGGGCTCCGCGGTTTTTCGTGCCGGATCGTCCCGTCGCCGACTGCTTTCAGACGGAAATGATGAGGGAGATCGGATCGCTCAAGTGGAATGAAGCGGTCGGGGCTCCGCGGGAATCGCCGCCACCGCCATCGCGATCGCCGCCGCGAGCGTCATTCGCCATCCCAGGGCGAGTTTGGGGACGCCGTCGAGGTCGAAGCTTCGAAGCAGGACGGGCTCGGTGGCCAGGATCACCAGTCCACCGATGATCAGGGCCGAGATGACCGACTTGGATGATCCGCGGCGGGTGAAGATGGCCACCACGAACACGCCGAGCAGTCCGGCATAGGCATACGACATCACACCGAGGGCGAACTCCAGGAGCGTCCGGTCATCCTGCGACTGCCAGGCTGCGATGCCGATCGCGACCAATGCAAGCAGGACGGCCCAGCCGATCATGATGATTCGACCGTGCCTGGTGGCGGTCTCATCCGAGAGCGGAGGAAGATTTCTTCGTCGTCTCCACGGCTCGATCAGGTCACCCATCGTGGTGGCGGCCATGGCGTTGAGGGCCGAATCCAGACTGCTCATGGCGGCGGCGAGAAGGCCGGCGATCATCAGTCCGCGGACGCCCATCGGGAGTTCATGAAGCATGAACTGGACCATGACCGCGCGGTCGTCACCATCGGCACCGACCCGGATCGTTCCATGGACCTGGGTTTCCACCCAGAGCAGGGATCCGAGCAGCAGGAACAAGGCGGCGATGGGCCAGCCCACGAGATTTGAAAGGACTCCTGCCTTGAGCCCTTCGCGCGGATTTCGACAGGTCATCAGCCTTTGGACATGGTCTTGATCGACTGCGTACGCGGCGACCAGAAAGACAGGCAACCCGATCAGGCCGGTCCAGACCGTGAATCCTTTGCCGGGATCGGTGGATCCGTCGAAAAGACGGAGCTTGTCCCGGTCGCCACCCTCACGGAGAAGATCGACGATCTCGTTCCAGGGTCGATCGATCGCATTCCAGAGGATGAAAAGGCCGACCAGTCCCACCACGACCGCCACGCAAGCCTGAAGCACATCGGTCCAGATCACAGCCCGAATGCCACCGGCGATCGCATAGAACGCGGTACCAATCGACACGAGGACGATGGTCAGGGCAAGACGGTCCGGCTCCGCGTCTCCGAAGATCGCCCAAGACACCGCGATCGCCGCCATGAACAGTCGAGCTCCGGACGCCAGTAATCGTCCAAGGAGAAAAGACAGGCCGGCTGCCGCACCGGCGGTATCGCCGTATCGGTCTCGCACCACGCCATAGATGCTGGCTCGGGCTTTCTGGAAATAGGTCGGTAGAAAAAAGAGGCCGACGAGGATCAGGGCGGGAAGGCCGGCAAACTTGAAGACCATGTAGGTGAGATCACCGCGGAACGCCTGCTGGGGCATGCCCACGAAGGTCGCGGCACTCAGGACCGTGGCCACCACGCTGAAAGAGGCCGCCCATGCAGGAATCGATCTTCCGGCCAGGAAGAACCCATCTCCACGATCATCGCGACGGGCCGCCAGAAACCCGATTCCGGCGACGAGAGAGAGGTAGCCGACCACCACGATCCAGTCTGGGATGCCCATGGGCCGGACTCTATCCGTCACCGGACGATGAAATCCGGAATGGGGATCTTGGAACGTGGATTCAAGCCGGAGACGGAGTCAATCTTCCAAGGGAGCGCCGTTTGAGGGATTGAAGTCGGTCCGGCTGGAATCTAAACAAACGTTTGGATACCGCGTGGTCGGAGCAGGCTTCGGTTCTCAGACCTTCGGACTCGCCACAAGGGCGACAGGAACCGCCAAAAAGCGTTTGGGAGTGGCCAAGTCCATTGATAGCATCGGGTTCCCTCTCTTTCTGATGCCTGAATTCCGGAGTGACTTCTCATGCTTCCGATCCGTGTGTGTGTAGGTCTGTGCCTCGCAATGGCCGCGCCTGTTCTTGGCCAGTCGCCGGATAAGCCCTGGCAACACGAGGATGGCACGATTGAATTCGAAGGAAGGACCTTCGACGATTGGAAGCAATTTCATCGTTCGGATCTTTTCGACCCGCTGAAGAAGTGCGGTACACCGGCTCCCGGTCTCGATGAGAAGGGCGGGGGCGGACAGCCCATCGGTCGTTTCGGTGGTGGCGGTTCACCGGCCGATTGCACGATGTCCTCCACGTCGATCGACCCCGTCTATGACCCCGAGGTTTCCATCTTCCGAATCCCGTGTGTCGTGCACGTGATCATGAATTCGAGTGGATCACAAGGCAACCTCAGTGATGCGCAGGTCGAGAGTGGAATTCGGATTCTGAACGAGGATATGAACGCCCTGCTTGATACGCCCGGGCAGAACGGCACCGAGGCTCGCATCGAGTTCTATCTGGCGACCGAAGATCAAAACGGTTCCCCGACCGATGGGATCACCCGCTCGCAGAACGACAGTTGGTTCAACGATGGTGGGAACTATTGGAACTCCCTCGCCTGGGATCCCAATCGCTTCTGCAACATCTACACCAACACCGCCAGTGGAGCACTTGGTTACGTCTCGGGATTTCCGGCCGAGCCCGGCCACGCCGGATCCATCGGCGATCGAGTCGTGGTGCTCTGGTCGACCTACGGCGAGGATGGCTCCTACGGACCTCCCTTCAACATGGGTCGAACCCTGACCCATGAGATCGGACACTACCTCGGGCTCTTCCATACCTTTCAAGGTGGTTGCGCCGGCGGTTCGTGCTACGGCGGCGGTGACCTGATCTGCGATACCAACGCCGAGAGCGGTCCGAACTTCGGATGTGGTACCGGATCCACCTGCGGGTCACCGGATCCAACCGACAACTACATGGACTATTCAGACGACGCCTGCATGAACAAGTTCACGCCGGAACAGTCCAACCGAATGCGATGTTCGCTCTTGAACTACCGACCTCTCCTCTATTCGGAAGGACCCGGTTGCTCGTCCGCCTGCTTTGCCGACATCTCCAACGACGGTCAGATCGACAGTGCCGACATCGGCCTGTTGGTCGGTGCCTGGGGTACCTGCAGCGATGACGATGAAAATCCTTGTTGCGCAGACCTCGACGGAAGCGGCGCGGTCGACAGCGCCGACCTCGGTTTGATGATCGGTGGATGGGGACCTTGTCCGGTCGATCCTTGTGAAGGTGTGGATTGCAACGATGGTGATCCCTGCACCGCGGATTCCTGCCTTGACGGAACCTGTTTCAACGAACCGATTCCCGGATGCGGTGAAGGTCCCTGTGGAAGTCCCAATTCCGGATCGTGTTACATCGCGAATGGATCCCCGGGGTGTGATGATTCAGAATGTTGCGAAGCGATCTGCGCGGCGGATGCATACTGCTGCGATACCGAATGGGATTCCGTCTGTTCGGGGGCTGCGAATTCCCAGTGCAGTGGTGGTAGTGGTGGGGGCGGTGCCTGCTGCAGTCCCAACGGCTCGCCCGGCTGCGATGACGCCGATTGTCAGGACCTTGTCTGCAACATCGATCCGTTCTGCTGCGATAATGACTGGGATCAGATCTGTGCTGACGAAGCAATCCTGAGCTGCGAAGTGTGCAACAACTGACGGGGTTCTCAATCGTGCTCTGACGAATCAAAAACCGACTCCATCCGCCATTCCAGGCGGATGGAGTCGGTTTTTCAGGAAGGATCGCTTCCCCCGTGGAGAGGCACCCATCCGCACGCCGATAAGAACGTACCGATTGAAACCAGCGAGAGAAATCAGATTCATCCGGAGTCGATACGCCGGGAAATCTTGGGTTTCGAATCCGGGGTGCGAATACTGAAGGTGGAGCAGGAAGACGCCCACGTCTTCTCAGCGACAAGGATCCTGAATGCCATCGGACGCTTCCATATCTCAAGGCCTGATCACGACCAGATGGATGGTCCTGCTGGCGATCGTTCTGTTCGTCCCGATCGTGGTCGATGGATCGGTCGGGTCTCTCGGAGACCATCCTGAAGAAAGGCCGATCCACACGGTCGAGGACGGGCGTCCCTGGGAGCACGCCGACGGCACCGTTGATTTTCGAGGAATGAGATTTTCAAGCTGGTATTCCTACCGGTCGTGGCGTCGAGGTGCCGGCCGCGGCTTTGATGATCGTTGTGGCACGACGGTCCCGCCTGATCGTGGCCTGGCACAGTTCGACGTTGGATCTTCCGACTGCGATCTCGTGGGGAATCACCCGGACCCGGCTTACGAGCCCGGCAACGGAGACCTGGTGATCAAGGTCGTGGTGCACGTCCTGCGAGACTCCGCCGGGGAGCTGGGAGACATCTCTCGATCTCAAATCACCGAGCAGATTCGAATCTTGAACGCGGTCTTCGCCGGTCCCGATGGGGAGTACGGGTCATCCGCGACCGGAATTCGGTTCATGCTGGCCCGGCGAGATCCCGATGGGCGGACCACTGACGGCTTCACGGTGAATGATGATGACGATTGGTACAACGATCAGGGTGACTACTGGAATGAAATCGCCTGGGACCCCACAAGGTTCCTGAACATCTACACCAACACCGCCGGTGGGCCGCTGGGTTACGTGCAGGCGTTTCCTGCCACGGGTGAAGCGGGGCAGGTTCAAGATCGAGTGGTCATCGACTGGCGGGTCTTCGGCGAGGGTGGAGATTACGGTTGGCCGTACGACCTTGGTCATGTACTCGTTCACGAAGTAGGTCACTACCTCGGACTCTTTCACACCTTCGAGGGAGGGTGCGGTGGAGACTGCCAGACGACCGGAGATCTGATCTGCGATACCAATGACCAGGCGACCCCCACCAATGAATGCCGGGACGAAGAGGAATGTGGTTCACCGGATCCGGTCGAGAACTTCATGAACTATTCCTGGGAGACCTGCATGAACCGATTCACGCCGGAACAGGTTCTTCGCATGCGTTGCACGATCACGCAGTGGCGGCCCGATCTCGGTATTCCCTCGCAGCCCTGTCTTTCGCTCTGCGCAGGGGACTTCGATGGAAACGGTGCGGTCGATGGGCAGGATCTCGGGCAGTTGTTCCTTTCCTGGGGTGAATCGACGGGCATCGCCCGGTGTGCCGACCTCGATCTTGATGGCGAGGTCAGCGGCGCGGATTTCGGTCTGTTCATGATCGCATGGGGCCCGTGTCCGATCGATCCTTGTGTCGGCGTCGAATGCGATGACCAGGATGAATGCACCGTCGACTACTGTGTGAACGGCGACTGTGTACACGCACAGCTCGAGGTCTGTGGTGGTGTCTGCGGATCCCGGTCCGCCGGACCCTGCAGCGAAGTCAACCAGAACCCCGGCTGTAACGATGCGGACTGCTGCTCGGAGATCTGTGAAATCGATCCCTACTGCTGCGTGGTGGTCTGGGACATCGTGTGTCGGAACAAGGCCCTGAGTGGTGATTACCCAGGCTGCCAGAACTGAGTCTTCGACCCGAGGCGGCGAACCGCACGATCGACTTCCGGTTGACACGCGATTCCGCATCGACCATCCGCGGGTTCCACCGATCCGATCGTGAGCTCGTCCTGCGTCGATCGCTGATCCGATTTTGAATCTCCCGACCCTTCAATCATCCTGGGACGTGTTTTCGCGGATTGGGATGGTTCTTCATCCCATGGCGTTGGATACCATTCTCACCATGTCCAAGCACATCGATCCCAGACCATCCGAGTTCGCCCGTCCCGAACACCCGGGCGACCTGACGCCTTATCTCCGGCACCTTCTCGACGGTGGGAGTCTTCCTGAAGCGGAGTCTCGTGCAGCCTTTGAAGCCATCATGACGGGGACGGCGCACGAAGCGGAGATGGGAGCCCTGCTGGCCTTGCTCGCAACCCGGGTGCCGACCGTGGATGAACTCGTCGGTGCCGCGAGTGTGATGCGGGAGAAGGTGGATCGCCTCGAAACGGGGGTTCCAAGCGAGCAATTGCTCGACACTGCGGGAACCGGCGGCGCTCCCAAGGTCTTCAACGTCTCCACCGCCGCGGCCATCGTGGCGGCGGGGGCCGGAGTGAAGGTCGCCAAGCATGGGAATCGATCTCGTACGGGCCGAGGTTCGGCGGAAGTCCTTGCGGCGCTCGGAGTCGATGTGGACGCCGACCGCTCGGTGCAGCTGCGATGCCTGGCAGAGACGGGGGTGGCCTTCTGTTTCGCCATCCATCACCACCCTGCGGCGAAGCATGCGATGCCGGTCCGGAAGGCCCTCGGTTTTCCCACCATCTTCAACCTGCTCGGACCGTTGACCAACCCTGCCGGCGCTGGACGACAGATCATGGGGGTCTATGCCGATCGATTCGTGCGGCCAGTGGCTGAAGCCCATGCCCGGCTCGGGGCGGTACGGGCCCTGGTCTTCCACGCCGCCGATGGATTGGATGAATTCTCGATCGGTGCCCCCACTCACGTGGCGGACGTCCGTGATGGTGTGGTGACCGAGTACGAAGTGGATGCTCAGACCCTGGGTCTGCGTCGTGCGACGTTCGAGGAACTGCAGGTTCGCGATCTCGATCATGCAGCGGCGCTGGTCCGAGGAATTCTCGATGGATCCGAGCAGGGGCCCCCGCGCGACATGACCATCCTGAATGCCGCGGCTGCTCTGGTGGCCGCCGGTCGGGTCGAGTCCTTCGAGTCGGGCGTCGGCCTCGCCGCGGAGGCGATTGACTCTGGTGCGACCGCCAGCACGCTCTCCGCCCTGATCGAGGCATCGAATCGGCAGGGTTGATTCTCGGCGCATGACGGCCCGCGAAGCCGCATCGGTCGTCGATGTGAAGATCCGACCACCATGCGGTCACGTGGGTGTGAGATGCCTTTCCATCCCTCGCGGTCGACATTGGTAGGGCGATCGGGCCGAGTGGAATGGTCTTCGTTCTCCTGCGGAACCGACGAGTCGATTCGTCGGAATCCTGAAGTCGCCCATGGTTTTCCGCCGCTCTGGCGGCCGGCGACCGATTCTCGTTCATGATTCATCCGGTATTCAAGGCGGGGCGAATCAGGGCGCGAGGTCGTGACGGATGCGACGATCGAAACCGGATCATCGGTTTCTCCGGGAGTGAACACGACATCGGTCGACCGACAGGGTGAAGAGCTTCTTCGCCCCCATGGTGGCCGAATCGGCATGGTCGTGGGGGGAGCGGGTCTGTTCGGCGCCTGGACGACGCGGGTCTTTCTGGAACATCTGGAATCTCCAACCATCGACATCGGTGGGCCGGCGATCATCGCGACGATCGGAATGGTCGTGATCGTGATTTCAGTGGTGCTGATCCGGGAATGTTCCGGTTCAAGGAATCACGGGAGACATCGTCTGGGAATGGTCTTCCTCGGTCTGGGGGTCGCGTTCGGGTTCGCCTCCCGGTCAGCCATTCACGAGATGTCACGCCGTTCGGATGCGTCGATGCAGATCATCAGCGCCATTTCTCCGCCGGTGATGGCCTTGGAAGTCTGTTTGACGGAGATCTCCAGCGATCCGGAGCGGTCGCCTGATCGAGATCCGATTCTTCGCGCGACGGGTCGAGTCATCCACGCGAAGAACACTTGGATCGTGGGAAGGACGGTTCGTCTTCGATTCGATCACCTCGACCGTCTGCCCATGGTCGGAGACCGATTGAAGGTTCGAGGGCGTTGGCAATTCGATCCGCGGCCTCGGAATCCTGGAGAGCCTGTGTCTGCTCGATCATCGGACCTTCTTCCCGGCATGATCGTGGTGCCGCATGCGGACCTGGTTGATCAATGGTCAGGTCGAAGATTCGGCCTCACTTCGATTCGGAACGACATCC
The DNA here is from genome assembly GCA_913031315.1 of uncultured Phycisphaerae bacterium. Taxonomy (GTDB): domain Bacteria; phylum Planctomycetota; class Phycisphaerae; order Phycisphaerales; family SM1A02. The sequence goes on from CAJWFU010000003.1 coordinate 18,610, forward strand.
GTGGACGATGGTGGGCGGCGGTCGAGGCCTTGGTGGAAGAAGCGAATCATTCCGTAGGAGCGACGGCGGCCGGATTGATCGATGCCCTCCTCACCGGTCGTCGGCAGCGACTGCCGGAGGGCCTTCGAAACGCAGCGGTGCGAGCGGGGCTCGCACATCTTCTGGCGATCAGCGGACTCCATGTCGGCATCATCGCGGGTTTGGTGATGCTTCCTCTGGGGTCGAATCGGATCACGGGTCGGGTGGCGGGGATCATCGCGGTTCTGGCGTTCTCGCTGGTGGTCGACCCCGGTCCGAGCGTCGACCGATCCGTCTGGATGGCAGGAATCGGTGGACTGATTCTCCTCGGGGGCCGTCGCGTCCGTGGTCGATCGTTGTTGTTGTTGGTTCTCGCCGGAATCGTCTGGGTTGATCCGGCCATGATGAGGCGGGCGGGTTTCGAATTGACGGCGATCGCGACCATCGGTCTGGTCTGGTCATCGAAGTCTGCTCGTCGACGATGGTTCGGTCCCGCCGATCGGATCGGAGTTCGACGTTCATCGCTCTTCGAGGATCGATTCGCGACCGCGGCCACCGCGGGGATCGTGGCCTGGGGTTCGACCCTGCCGCTGGTGCTGTCGCGATTCGGCTCGATGTCATTGATCTCGGTACCCGCGACGTTGGTGGCCGCTCCGATTCTGATCCTGGTCCTGGGGACCGCGATCGTGGCTGCCGGGATCGAGTCGATCCTACCGGGTGCTGCGGTGGGGGATGCCGGTTCACTGGCGATGGTTCCGTCGGCGATCGCGGTTCGGATGGCTGGTGGCCTGGGCGATCTCATTCAGGAGTGCGGCCGTCTGATGGAACCGATTTCCGTCAGCACCTCCCGGGTCGGCGTCGTGCTCGGGTTGCCACTGGCTTTGTTGGTGGCGGTCTCGCTCGGCCTGGAATCAAATCGGGTGCGATGGTCTGGCCTGGCGGTTGCCATGATCACCTCGATTTCGATCACGCAGTCTGCAGGCAGGACCGGGAGTCCGTGGGCGATCCACATGCTTTCGGTTGGAGATGGAACCGCCATCCTGGTTCGGGATGGTGAGCGGAACATCCTGTTCGATGCCGGGAGTTCGTCGATCGGAGGTGTGGGTCGCCGGGTCCTGGTTCCCACCCTTCGGCGGTTGGGAGTTTCTGCCCTTGATGCGGTGATCGTCTCCCACGCGAACTCGGATCATTACGGAGGTGTCGCTGATCTGGTCGAATTGATGCCGGTGGATCGGGTGGTGGTGGGAGAGATGATGCACCGGCAGGCGCGTTCGGAACCGTCTTCGGCGGTCGGTCGGTGGATGGTCCGGATCCAGGCAGCGGGGGTGGAGGTCCGATCGGTCGAACGGGGTGATGAATTTCGGACCGGGACCATGCGGTGGCGGGTGCTTCATCCCATCGGAGGGGAACCGACTCGAAGTCTCAATGATGGTTCACTGGTTCTGTCGCTGGAGGCGGTTGGAATCAACCCCGAGATGAATCCGGTTCGCATCCTTCTTTGTGGCGACATTCAAAGTGAAGGCATCGGTCGATTGCTGTCTCGGGAACCGGATCTACGGGCGGACGTGATGGAGCTCCCACATCATGGAAGCTGGAACCCGACGGCGGTGGCCTTGCTGGGGCAGGTCGATCCTCAGATCGTCCTGCAGTCGACGGGGCCGATTCGCTGGCGACGCGACCGCTTCGCCGATGCCTGTCGCGGTCGGCTCCGCCTCGTGACCTGTCGGGACGGGTTGGTATCACTCCCGCGTGGTGACCCCTGATCCGTGGATCAGAAGAACCGAAGGCCGGCTTCGTGGCCCTCAGCATCTCGCTTGGGTCGGCACCAGACCACCATGACGGCGCGATCAATTCGCTTGCCCTGTGGCAGAATCGATACCAGAACTCCAGTCATGCCCTCGAGGAGTGGCGTGCTTGATTCGATTCTCATACCGGTATCGCTCAAATCGAGGGAGCGATACCGAACGGATTGATCCGGCTGGAAGTGCCAGGCGACCACGACTTCAACGTCGAGATCCGTCCGTTCAGTGCCGCGGCGATCCTCTTCGCCCTGGGGCGTCGAGTGCTTTCTTCCGATCATCGAGTCGTTCAGCATGTGGGAGAAAGATCGGCGGTCGCCATGGCCAAGTTCGGTCAAGTGCTGGAGAAGCCTCCGTTGGTGGGTCAGTCATGCGGAAGGGAGGATCTGACCCGATCATCGGAGTAGGGTGGTTCCTGGGTGATAACCCGTGAGCAAATCGCGATTTCTGAAGCCTGTTCCGGGGTGTTCACCCCCATCCGGGTGGATTCCAGACCCTCAAGACATCAGCCAGACCCCGCAACTGACCGATAGAAGTGAATATGAAAGACGCAGGTTCCACTTCTGACATCGCATCCGAATCAATCGACACCGATGACCTGATCGAATCGGTTCTCGCCGAAGCGGGTCAACTGCTCGACGAGAGCCCGGATCCGGCGCCGCCATCGACGGACGATTCCTTGGAAGCGGCGGTCGATCTGGAGGCGGTTCTGGATCAGGTGGAATCATTGGTCAACGAGGTGGCCGTCGAAGCAGTCGAATCCGAAGAGCCGGGCGCGTTCGATCTCACGATGGTCGCCACCGAGTCACCGGTCGAACCCGACGATCAGGTTCCGGACCTCGGGCCGGATGGTCCGGCCGTCGATCTTTTCGCCGAGACGCCAGTGACATCGGAACCATCGGCGGAAGAAGCGCCGAATCCGAAGATCATCCTGGACTCCGAGGATTCGATCGAAGAAGCGTTGTCCACGGCCATGACCAGGGAATTCGGCGAGGCCCCCGTGGTGTTGTCACCAATGGCCCCGACGGATGATCCGTTTGAAGGAGCCGCGCCCTCCACTCCACCTCCGAACGACGCGGCCCGCAGATTGGAACGCCTGCTCGCGGATCGACTCGCCGAGGAATATGACTCCGTTGAAGAGCTCGGGCGCCATCAGCCGGTGGTGGAGGATTCACAGGCGGGGGAATCGACGCCGTCCGAGATGATCAAGATTCGTGGCGGCGAGGAACCGGTCTCCACCAACGGACCCACGGAGGTGCCGATGATCAACGAATTCGCCGAAGATGCCGACCAGCAGACGACGCGGGCTCCGATGGTGACCGAATCGAATGCCATTGAACAGTCGGCGCAAGTGGACTTCGTCGAGGCATCGCCGCCGCCGGAATCCTCGCCCGTACCGGACGTCGCGATTGAAGAGTCCGTGGGTCATCCTGAACTGGTGGTGGAGGATCCCGACCTCGCCGTCTCCGTGGCCCCGACATCCGAGCCGGAGATCGAATCGGTGCATCCCGATCCCGACGAATCCGGATCCGAGGTCGATGACGTTTCGGATGCTTCGGCGTTGGATTCCGAGGTCGAAGATGAACCGGAAATCGACGCCGCATCATTCGACGAAGAACGTCCGCGACCGGTGAAATCAGCGTCGCGTACTCGACCGCTGCTCGCAGTGGCCACCATTCCCTATCGCATTCTTCCGAAGACCGCGCATCATCTGGTCACGCCGCTGGCGATTTCGCTGGCAGCCTGGGTTCCAATCACCTGGGGATACACGATTCTGGCGCCCACGCCGAACCCCGAAGCGACCAGTGTTCTCCGGGCAGGATTCAATTCCGGCTCCGAGGCCGAACCCATCGTCGAGTCGATTCCTTCGATCGACTCCGGCGATCCCGCGATGTGAATCGACTCCAGACCGACCGCGAGATCATTCACCACGGGTGACCGAGAAGGTCACGGCGTGGGGGGGTCGACCCGGTTCCACCAGGCGAAGTTCGTGTCGACCGGGTGTCACGAGAAGTCTTGATCGATTCACTGGTGCGCCGTCGAGGAAGAGTCGGGCGGACGGTCCGGCACGAACTTCCGGCGTGACTTCCACCGTTCCAGCCTCCGCGATCAGGGTGCAGTCCGCGACCGGATGGAGGATGGCGGGTCCCGAATCCTCATCCACTCTTCCCATGGCGAATTCATCCTCGACCGCCCAGCGTCTCCAGGGGCGTGACGAACGAACCGTCGCCAGTCGAGGGTGCCGGAGAAGATCTTCCAGGATGGGAAGCGCGGCTTCGGCTCCCAGCAACGAGGGGTCGGCACCACCATCGAATCTTCCAACCCAGACCACCGCGGTCCAACGCCGATTCCATCCGGCAGCGATCGCATCCCGGTGGCCACTGCTGGTTCCGGTTTTCGCGGCGAGAAATGGAAGCGCGGCCGAGACATCGGTCTCCGGTCCGGCCAGGCACCATTCGATCGCCGCGCAAGTCGATTCATCAAAGACCCGGTGTTCGGAAACCGTGGCGTCGTCGTCGGCGCGGCGGATCAGGGTGAGTGGCCGATGCATGCCACCCCGGGCGAGGGTTGCGTACGCTTCCGCCAGTTCGATCGGTCGTACTTCGACGCCGCCCACCGCGATCGAAAGCCCGGAATGTTCCGCCGTCCCGATCGGGAGATCGATGCCGCAGCGCCGCAGCGTGGCGGCGACGACCGAAGGTGAAAGATCACGGGTCAGGAGGATCGCGGGGAGATTCCGGGAAGTTCGAAGTGCTTCCGAGGCTGGAATCGGTCCGAGATGCATGCGGTCGATGTTCCGTGGCCGCCATCCGGAGAAATCAACCGCGGTGTCGTCGACGATGGAATCCGGCGAAAGTCCCTGACGTTGAAACGCTTCGGCGTACACGAACGGTTTCAGTGCCGATCCCGGGGAACGAGCGGAAGTCGCTCCATTGACCGCACCATCCTGTGGGTCGCTGGGATCACTCGAACCAACGAGGGCCGCGATTTCCCCGCTCGCATGATCGACCAGGACCACCGCCACGTCGCAGGCTTCACCGATATCCACCGACCGTCGAGCGATCACCGATTCCGCGATTCTCTGGAGTTCGAGGTCGATCGTGGTTTCAATCGCCTGGCCCCGGCCTGCAGCGTCGATGGCCATCCAACCGACGTGTCGACGGTTGTCGGCCTGGTCGAGCCTCCGAATCGTGACCGGGGTCGCCGCCGCCCGGCGTCGTTCCGATTCCCCGATGATTCCGGCGGTCATCATGCGTTCCAGAACCACGGAACGCCGTTGCATCGCGGCTTGGGGATTCCTGTCGGGTCGGAAACGCTCGGGTGAATTCGGAAGACCGACCAGAAGGGCGGCCTCGGCGAGCGTGCAGTCTTGCGCGGGTTTTCCGAACCAGCCCCGACTCGCAGCCTCCACGCCGACCAGGTTTCCGCCGAACGGAGCGAGGTTCAACCAGCTCTCGAGTATCTCGTCCTTGTGGTGAACCGATTCGATCTGCAGGGAACGGAAGGCTTCAATCGCCTTGCCGGTCAGGGTCCGCGGGTGACCGAGTTTCATGCCCGCGACCTGCATGGTGATGGTACTGGCGCCGCGGACCACTCGGCCCGCCACCAGATTGTCACGGACCGCGCCGAGGACGGCGGAGAAATCGATGCCGGCGTGTCGGTGGAATGAAGCATCTTCAACCGCGATGACCGCCGCGGGAATGATGGTTCCGAGGTCCTCGAACGCGACTGGAAGACGCCGCTGTTCGTCGGCCGCGACGACCGAGAGCAGCGGGTCACCATCGGCATCAAGCACCAGTCCACCGCTGGGACCCGGATGCAGGATGTCTTCCGGAAGCGGAAACGCGAACCACGCGAACACGAAGGCGGTGAACAGCAATGCCGTCGATCCGCTGCTGGTGATGCCGAGGGCGCAGGTGATTCGGGACCACCGGCTTCTCGAACATTCATTTTTCGGATCATCGTTCATTCGAATGCGATCTCCATCGAATGCTGCGGGAGCTGTGACCATACGGTCGACTCGTACATCGATTCGGCGCGGGTTCCCGGGACGACCCACTCGCCGGGAACGATCGCTCGCATGGCGTATCGAAGGCGTTGAGTTTTCCGGGTGAAGGTGTCGAAGGCAAGGAGCCGGTCGTCTCGAAACTCGATTCGATCGATGGCGTCGAAGGTCGTGTCGTTGGTCGCCGAGGTCACGAGTTGAGGCAGTTCGAATTCCATGCCTCCGGGAAGGACCTCGACCATGGCCACGTGAGGCACGTCTCGACCGAGGGTGGAACTCCATTCGAGCTCAACGATCACCACCTGCCCCGCGGCGATTTCGGATCCGACCTCGATCGGTCTTCCCACGGCATCGAGCCATCGCCGACTCACTTTGAGGCCGCGATGATCCGGCTCCTCCAGTCCGCTTTCCTTCGGGAATCCGGAGGTGGTGACCACCACGCTGAACGAACCATCGCCATCGGAGGCGATGCGCTCGGCGACCTGCGCAGCGCCGGGTCGAGCAGGAGTCGGAACGATGACTCGGTGCAGGTCGGCACCGCCCGGGTAGACCAGCCGTTCTCCCGCGATTTCGATCGATCCTCGGACGTCATCGGTCGGTGGATTCCGCTTTCCCCAGGAGACGAGGGCGTCGACCGCCGCGGCATTTTCATAGGTGGTGCGCCAGCCCTTGTCGCCTCGTCGTGCGACCAGGTTTTCGTGGAGCACGGGAATGATCTCCGCCTCCGGAGCCTCTTTCAGGGCGACGGAGAGCGCGATGGCGATCTGGGTGGCGTCGGAGGTGAAGACTCCGGATTGACGAGGGGTGAGGGGTGGTGGCGGTGAAAGGGAATCGATCAGTTCGCGGCTGTCCCGGGTCCGGCCGACCGCGCTCAGGGCGGCGGCGAGATGCGCTCGGTCATCCAGACGAAGGTTTTCGCGTTCGATGAAGAGGCGTTCGATCAGGGCGGGATCCGGACGTCCGGCCTGGGCGAGGACTCGAGCCGCCATCGCGGCGATCGACCGGTCCAGATCGGAGCGTCGAGCGATCATCGTGGTGGCGTCGATCAGTCCGGGCAGGAAGTCGTTGGGCGCTCGAACCCCGAGATCGAGTGCCCGTTGGGTGATCAAGGCGGTACGGATCGTCAGCCATTGATCCCCCCCCATGGAACGCCAGTACGGGATCCGACCGTCCGATCGTTGAGTGGTCCAGAGGCGGCTGAGTCCGTTGGCCGCGAGGTCGAGACAGGCATCGCTCCGGCGGCTGCCCGCGACCGACGGAGCGCGGGCGGCGGCCAGGAGCCCCGAAACCCGACTTCCGATCTGCTCTCCGCAACCGTATGGATAGTCGATGAGATCTTCGACCACGGGGGCGAGATCGATCTGCGGGGAGCTGCCGGCGATGATTTCGATGCGACCGTCGAAGAACTCGAGGGCTCGATCGCGTTCGATGGAGACACTTTCTCCTCGGGGCACCAGAAATCGACGGGTCTCGGACATGCGGGGAAACGGAGGTCGGACCGCGATCGTCCATTCCAGGTCGGTACCGGGGGATCCGTCGGTTGGAATGGCGCGAAGCAGAACGGGTGTGTGACCGACACCGGTCGCCTCGAGTTCGATCTGGAACAATGTTTCGCTGTCCGCGGGGAGGCTCACGGTCTGGGGATGGGGCATCACGGTGAGTCCGTCGCCGGTCTCGATCCGGATCTCCACCGTCTGATCAAGGGTCGTGTTGTTCCGGATCGTCGTCGGCACCTTCATTCGATCGCCGGGCGCGGCGGCCCGGGGGAATGCCGCCACGATCTGGATCGGAGATACCAGACCGATCTTCTGTTCCACCGCGCCGTATCGATCGCCATCGGCGACCACGGCCATCACCCGCAGGGCACCATCGAGTTCCGGCATGGTCAGATCGACGTCGATCATGCCGTCGGGGCCGACGGTTTCAAAGGCCCGCCAGATCACCCGGGTCTCGGGGATTCGAACGGGGATCGGTTCTCGAAGCCGGCTGGCGGCATCACCTCCGATGCGATCGGTGCCCACGGGTCGAGTGACGTCTTCGATGAGATCTTCGAGCGTCGACATCGAATTCACCATTCTTCGTCGGTCACGAAGGAAATTCCCGGCCGGATCGGGGGCTCGAAATCCAGTGGCCAGGAGCGCTCCTTCCTCCACCGCCCAGATTCTGGCCATGGCCTGAGGGCTGGCGTCGGGAACCGCGACGGTCACTCGAACCACTTCACCTGGACGGGCGGCGTCCGAGGCGAGGATCGAAGGTTGAATTCGATGCGGCGAATCATCGACGGTGAGGCGGGCGGCGCCGCGGGCGACCACTGCCTGCCACTGTTGGCGGGTGGGATCCACGGCACGAACGAGGGTGGCGGCGACGAAGCAGGTGTCCCGAACCGAAGGGGGAATCAAGAGGTCGATCTTCACTCCGTCACCTTCGACCTCGACCACATGAACCTGATGAATTCGGTCGGTCTCCACCGTGATCAAGGCGGTCCCGGGAAACGGGGTCCGGATCAGAACCGGCATGGTCTCATCCGGCCGGATCGTGTCATGGTCGGGCAGGAGTTCCACGCGGTCGGGACGCTCGAGGGCCAGACGTCCTTCCGATCGCCACTTGCTCACGTGGAAGTCGGTGCTGGTGACCACCGCTGGAAGGTCGGTCGATTCTTCGAGCTTCGCGACCAGTCGGTAGGCGCCGTCGGGAAGCGCATCGATCTGGAAACGTCGGATCGATCCTTCCTCCTGGGGAAGTTCCCTCACTTCCAGATTGGTCACCGGCGTGGTCGTTTCCCTCGACTTCCAGGTCTGGACCCCACGTCCGTACTCCTCGGTTCGATACCACTGGTTGTCGACCGCCAACAATTCAAAGGTCGGTTCTCCCTGAATGCTTCCGGTACCGCCCAGGATTTCAATCACATCCACGTCGATCGGCGCATCGGACCCATGCACGCGGCCTCCGGGCACTCGAATTCCCAGGTGACGGACCATGTTGTCGAACGTCTCGC
>CAJWFU010000004.1:0-23921 GCA_913031315.1 uncultured Phycisphaerae bacterium
CTTCTGGTCGACGACCAGAGAACGGTGGCGTCGGAGATCCGGCGTCTGCTTTCCACGCATGAAGAGATCGATCTCGATTCGGTCGCGAATGCCGCGGTTGCGGTCGACGTGGCTCGCGCGCTGAGGCCGGACGTGATTCTTCAGGCCCTGGATCTTCGGGAGGAAGATGGCTTCGAACTGCTCGATGCCTATCGTCGGACGTCGGTGATCTCCGAGGTTCCGGTGATCGTGCTGGCCGGATCCAGGGGGATGGAGCGGCGGACCGAGGCGTTCGCGAGAGGGGCGGCCGATTTTCTCGAATCGGTGCCGGAGAAGATCGAACTGGTCGCGCGGATCCGGATGCAGGCGGAGCGTCGGAGAGCCGCGGGGGAGACCCGGCGGGTCCGATCGAGTCTCGAGGACGCGAATCGGGACATCTCCCGTCTCAAGACGAGGTTGGAGGACGCGAACCGAGGCCTGTCCCAGACCATCAGTCGGGATCGGGCCTGGCTCGAGTCGATCACCCAGCTCGATGCCGAACTCAACGCCTTCCAGAACTTCGATCTCCTGCTCGATCGGATCCTCGTCCGGACCCGGCGGGCGTGCGAAGCGGAGTCGGGGGTGATCTTCACCATCGACGGTGATCGTCTCAAGTGTCGTCACATTCAGATCGACCAGCTTGAAGCCCGGGGTGACCGTCATTTCACCCAGGCGATCGATCGTTCACTGACCATGGACACGGTCGCGGGAACCGTGGCCCTGTCCGGCAATTCGATCCGGGTGGAGGATGCCTACCGGATTCCGGCCCGACTGGAATGCGTCTACGACAAGGGTCGGGACATCGCCACCGGATATCGCACTCGAGCTCTGCTCAGCATCCCCCTCCGCACCAGTGATGCGGTGGTTCGAGGGGTGCTCCAGATCGCGAATCCCGGGGGTGAGTCCGCGATGAGGGAATTCACCGCGGAGGACGAACAGGTGGTGGAACACTTCGCGACCCTGGCCGCGGTGGCGATCGAGCGCACCGCGATGACCGAGGCGCTGGTGCTCCGGATGATCTCGATGGCGGAGGTTCGGGATCCCAGCGAGACCGGCGCGCACGTCCAGCGGGTGGCGGGCTATTCCATCATTCTCTACCGGGCCTGGGCCGAGCGGCATGGCGTTCCGGACGAGGAACGTGATCGAAACCTCGACCGGCTGCGTACCGCGGCGATGCTCCACGACGTGGGCAAGGTCGGGATCCCCGATGCGATCCTGAAGAAGCCCGGAAAACTGGATGCCCACGAGTACGCCTTGATGCAGCGCCACACCGTGATCGGAGCGAGATTGTTCAAGGGCATGCGCACCGACTTCGACGAGGTTGCGCGGGAGGTGGCGTTACATCACCACGAGAGATGGGACGGTGCGGGCTATCCCGGACCGCTGGCGATCGACGCAGACCTCGGGGAACCGACGGTTCCGGTGCATCGAGGTCTGGTGGGGGAGGACATACCGCTCTTCGCCCGGATCGTGGGGATCGCGGACGTGTACGACGCTCTCTCCTCCCGACGGTCCTACAAGGAACCGTGGCCCGAGGAGCAGGTTCTGGACATCATTCGCGGTGAATCAGGGAAGCACTTCGACCCGGAACTCGTCCAGATCCTGTTGCAGAACATCGAGGAATTCCGCCGCGTCGGTCGCCGTTTCGGAGATTGATTGAAAATCTTCCGGGCTCCCGTCGTTTAAACCGCGATGGAGCGTCTGGACGTGTTTTTCGGCGTGAAACCCGCGAACTCGGTGGGGGTGTCTTCGTAGAAATGTCGGTCCAGAACAAAGGAGACTCGACATGAAAGACGACCAGGAATTCGAATACGAAAACGAGCCGGAGCGCGACGAAGAAGGCTTCCTCGACCAAGGTGATCCATCGGACGAGGACGTGAATCCGGACGAGGATCTTCCGTTCGGCACCGCCGGCGTTTCAGGTTTGATCAAGCGCCTTCAAGGAGGTGCCGGAGACGATGGTTGGCCGCCTGAGAAGTGTCGAATGGTGGCCGAATACGTGCTCTCCCTCAAGCACGACTACTGGCTCACGCAGTCCGAGGCCGGCTTCTGCCGACGACTGCTCGCCGCAGCATGAAGTTCTCCGGTCAGGGTCGCACGATGAGTACAGGAGGCGTGTCGACCCAGATGCGGAGGGATGAGACCGCCTCGGAGGCTTCGGAGGTCAATGACTTCCAGCCTTCGGTTCCCAGGCGAAGGGACTCCAGGTTTTCGGCCCAACACGCGACTGCGGCGGTCACTCGATCGCGGTCGGCAGGACCGATCTGGAGGCCCTCGATCTCATTCCTCAGGCTTTGAGATCGAGCCAGCAATGTTCGAACGCTCGCATCGATCTCGAGCACCGCGGACCAGCGGCGAATCGAATCTTCGCAGGTCACCTGCCACCGACGTGCAGGTTCACCGGGGGAGATTCTCCAGCCGCCATCCGAAAGCACCATCGGAAACCGTTGACGCAACCGAGTGGCATCGGGCATGGAAAGTCTCGCCCGCGTCAAGGACCACGGCATGGCGCTGACCAGGGACGAAGCACTGTCGAGGGATCCGATCATGGAATCCACGATGGAGTTCAACCGTCCCCGGGCCTTGAAGTCCAGGTTCGCCGCATCCACCACCAGCAGCAGGCCGCTGTCGCCCATGGCTTCGATTTCCGCGTATCCGAGGGCGGAAGCGAGGGGATCGATTCCTTCCGGGATCATCGGAGCGAAGCCGGCGTCCGACAGTTGGCGAGCGGTGATGCCCGGACCCTGGCGGCTGGTTCGAATTCGGTTGGCTTTCGGGTCTGGATCTCCCCCGCGGTCGAGGGCTGGGATGGCCGCCGGTGTTGGTTCGGTCCCAAGGTCCATTGAAGGATCGGCCATGGTTCGAGCGAGGGCCATCCGGGCCTGTCTCCGTTTCGGATCGAGGGAGGACGGAAAGGCCTCCATCGTCATTTTTCCGAGTCGTCGGAGTTCGCTTTCCAGCCGGGCGAGGTCACTGGTGATGGCAGGCAGCGTCTGGATGGCCGGACGATCGCGGTCGAGCATCTCGGTCAGCATGCCGCCTCGCTGGTCGGGGACTTCGATCGATGTCTCCTCCAGGACGACCCAGCGATCGCAGGCGAACAGGATCGGCAGGGCGGCACCACCCACGCTTCGGATGATCGCGATGGTTTCGAGGTTCGTATCCCGGATCAATGAGGCGATGTTCGCGCCGTCATCCGGGTCGCCTCCGATGGCATCGATTTCAACCATCACGCCGTTCCAGGCCTCGGCCTTGGCAAGCATCAGGGCTTGTTGAACCCCCTCGGCGGTCACGTCGGCACCGACGGTTCCGATCACGGGAATCTGCAGCAATCGCACTGATTCCTCCGCAATGGCGGAGGGAACGAACGAGAGGAGGACGATGAGAACGAGGCGGCAGGTCATTCCGCGGCTCCGAAAGGGTGATCGAATCTGGTGACATCCTACGGTCGTTAGACTGGGGGGCTCGCCTCGCCGAGGTCGTCTCGGTGCGGAAGGGAACCTCAGGGATTTCAGCTCCAGGGCACGGGGTCGATCCTGCCGCGCATTCGGGACTTTCGATGACGAAGCAGAACCAGGACGGAAGAGTGAACTTTCGCCGTCGCAAGCGATCTCAGATGCACGCCGAGGCTGAAGCCGAGGCGGTGGATCTGGCGGCCATCGACGAGCATCCGATGCTGGTAGCCGGCCGGCCGGAACTGGTGACGGACGAGGAGACCCTGAAGGGACTGGTCGAGCATCTTCGCTCGGTCGGGACGTTCGCCTACGACACCGAATTCATCGGCGAGGAGACCTTCCTTCCGAGGATCTGCCTGGTTCAGGTCGCCACGGCGGAGCGGCTCGCGCTCATCGATCCGGTCGAGCTTCCCGATCTCGCACCGATCTTCGAGGTGGTCGCGGATCCGGAAGTGGAGACGCTGGTCCATGACGGCGCCCAGGATCTCGAACCCGTGCGTCGCATGCTCGGGGTCGAGCCGCAGGGAATCGTCGACACCCAGGTCTGCGCGGCTTTCCTGGACATGCCCTGGCCCAGTTCGCTGGCGAAGCTGGTGGAGCGGTTCACCGGGCATCAGCTCAACAAGGGGCACACGTTCACCGATTGGGACGCCCGGCCCCTGACCGATCGGCAGGTCCGCTACGCCGCGGATGACGTGCGATTCCTGCCGCTGGCCTGGAGTCGGATGAAGGAGATGCTCGAGCAGGAGGGGCGACTGGAATGGGCGATGCGGGAGTGTGATGAATCCCGGCGTCGTCACGTGGGTCAGTTCGACGCGGAGAAACAAGTTCGCAAGATCACCCGTGGCTCTCGGGTCAAGGCGAAGACCGCGACGGTGCTGATGGCCTTGGTCGAACTTCGCCACGAGATCGCACGAGAACTGGATCTCCCGCACCGAGTCGCGATCAGCGACGAGGCCTTGAGTGAGATGGCTCGCGCGTTGCCGGCGAACGAGGAGGAACTCTCGAAGTGTCGGAACATCGGGCGGCGAAATGCGGCGGAACAGGGGCCGAAGATCGTGGCTGCCATCAAGGAGGCGCTCGAAGGCCCGTCGCGTCCCTTGCCGACCGGGAAGTCCAAGGAGGAGACGGCGCTCGATCGAATGCGAGTCGACGCTCTCTGGTCGGTGCTGAGCCTGCGATGCCTCGCAGATCGAATGGCGCCCTCCCTTCTCACCAGTCGATCCGATCTTGCCGCCTGGTATCTGGATCGGGAGGCCGGCCGGACGGACGCCCCGATGTTCGCCGAGGGAACGTGGCGTCACGACTCGATGGGGATGTGGCTCGAGTCGTTCCTCAAGGGCGAGGCGAACCTCGATCTCACTTGGAACGACGGGCGTCTGCAGCGGGCCTCCGACTGATCGAATTCATCCGGTCGACTCGGGCGACTCGGACGGATCGCTGGTTCCGCACATTCGTTGATCGGCCGGAGATCCGTCAGATTCCCCGGAACCCGGACTCGGGAGTTTTTGATTCTGGACCCGTTGGTTCGGACGCCTCCGGAGGGGTGGTCGTCCCAGGGTGATCATTCAAAGACCGCCGGGCTGATTTTCCAGAAATAACGGAGTCGAAAAACGTATCGAGGGGCCGAATCTTCTTCGGCCGCTTTTTCGTGTCCGGGAGTGGATCATTCTGGAATTCCTACTGGATTCCAGTCGGCTCAGATCTATCATTGTGGAACACGGCTGGAACACGTTCCAGTCTCGACGCCCCTTGGATCCCCGCTCCGATGCCAAGCATTCGAGAAATCGCGGAGTTTGCTGACGTCTCGATCGGGACTGTCTCGAGGGTGCTCAACAGTCAGCCCAACGTCAGTCCGAGTGCCCGGGGAAAGGTGCTCCAGGCGGTGAATGAACTTCGAGATTCCACTGCCGTCGGTTCGCGTCGGCCGACCACCTCGATCGCCTTCGTCTATCGCGGACAATCTTCGATCAACTCCCGCTACGACTCGTCGCTGCTGCATGGCGTGGCGGAAGAACTCATCCAGACCGGCCACGACCTGATGGTGGTGAATGCGACCCGACTTCGGGCCGAGGGAGAGTCACTCGGTCAGATGCTGCTCCGTCGTGGGGTGGTGGGGGCATTGGTTCGCACCACGTCCCTGACCAATTCGATGTGCGATGAATTGGGAACGGAACGGTTTCCGACGGTCTCGGTCGCCAATCGGACGGAGACTCCGCACATCGGATGTGCGTTCTACGACACCGACCAGGCGGTGCGTCGGGCGCTCGAGCATCTGGTGCACCTCGGTCACCGCAAGATCGCGATCGCCCTGAACGTCGTGGATGACTTCGATCATTCGCAACGACTCGCAAGCCATCAGCAGTTCCTGAAGGAAGCCGGGCTTCCCATGGACGAACGCTGGATTCTCAGGTGCTCCACCGTCAAGAGCAGCGGCGTCATTCTTCGCCAGGTGCTCTCATTGCCGGAGCGGCCGACCGCGATCTTCCTCACCGACCCGTCGCTCGGCCTGGGAATCTGTTCGGAGTCCTTGCGGTTGGGCATCCAGATACCGAAGGATCTCTCGGTCATCGGCTTCGATGATGCCGAAGATCGCTACACCACGTATCCCCAGCTTTCCAGTGTCTGTCAGTCCGCGGAACTCCTCGGACGTCGGTCGCTTCAGCACCTCCTCGACATCATCGATCGTCGCGTCGAACCCGGCCCCCTCCAATTCGACGGCTGGTTCGAACCGCTTGAATCCACGGCTCCGCCGCCCGAGATCGACTCGGCCGACTGACGCCATTCTTCCCCTCCGGCCGGTCCCCTCCGGCACGACTCGCTTCATCCAGGAGAGTTAAAGAGATGATCAGCACCAACAGAGTAGGAACCATGTTCCGAGGCCTTGCCATGGCCGCGGGACTGGTCGTCGGCATTTCCGCTGGTCAGGCCGCGGCCGACACCACGGTCACGGCCGTCGATTTCGGCATGGTCAGTGACAACTGTGGCGTGAGCCCCGTCTACGCCGGCACCTTCGACGGCACGAGCGGGTTCGTCGCCATGGAGATCGGCAACTGCGGCACTCAGGTCGACGTGAGCATCGACATCGGTGGGGGCGCGACCTTCTCGTTCGCCAACGTCACCGGTTGGAACAACACCGACACCGACGATGTGAACGACATCCGAGCGCTGACCGGCGACCAGTTCTTCTCGAACTGGGAAGGCTCCGGTCCGGTCAGTTTCTCCTTCGACGGCTTGAGCCCCGATGACATCCTGGTCGTCGATTTCGCCGACCGCAAGGGTGGAGAGGCCGCCCTGGTCACCTTCGACGGCGTCGACACCCTGGTCGACGGAGTCGCGGGCGATGACGGCGTCTTCACCAACGTGGGCGTGGTCACCGGTTCCTCCAGCTACAGCGGCTCCTTCACCGGCCCCAACGGTGACGGCGAAGGCAACCTCTGTGGTGCTCGATTCACCGTGATCAGTGCGGGCAAGGGCAGTGGCCCCATCGAGGCCTGCTGCTTCGGCACCGACTGCTGGGAAGTCGGCCTCAACGACTGTCTCGCCGCCGGTGGTGCGAACGGTGGCAAGGGTTCCGTCTGCGACGTGGATGCCTGTGCCCCTCCCGAGCTTCTGGCCTGTTGCGTTGAAGGTGAGGGCCTTCCCGGCTGCCTCGACATCGACTGCGCCAACGCGGTCTGCGTCACGCTCCCCGATTGCTGCAACGTCGTGTGGGATGCCGATTGCGCCGCCGCGGCCATCGACATGTGCAACGACTGCAACGGCACCACCGACATCACCGTGGCGGCGCTCGACTTCGGCCAGGCCGCCGGCTGCAGCGACAACCCCGTCTACAGCGGCATCTTCGACGCGACCGGTGGCTTCAAGGGGATGACCATCACGGACTGCTGTGCGGTCGAGAACCCCGAGTTCGATCTCGGCAACGGCGTCACTCTGCAGTTCTTCGGGAACAGCGGTTGGAACAACACCGACGGGCGTCCCACCACCGACAGCCGCACCCTGACCGGCGACCACTTCTTCTCGAGCGGCTGCGACGCGCAGGAGTTCGTCCAGTTCGAGGTCCGCAACCTGAACCCCTGCGACACCCTCGTCCTCGAGTTCGTCGACCGCCGTGGCGGTGAGCGGGCTCAGGTCACCTTCGAGGGAGTCGTCACGCAGATCGATGCCGTCGGCGACTACGAGAACGACCCGCCGCCGGCGGGCTTCGGGTTCACCGACGTTTCGGGCGGTGGCGTCACCGGCAAGGACATCTACATGGGTGAGTTCACCGGGTATGACGGAAACGGCGAGGGCAACCTCTCCGGCGCCAAGATCGTCATCATTCCCGGCGACCCGAACTGTGGTGATTCGTGCAACGGTGACTTCAACGACGACGGCATCGTCAACGGTGCCGACTTCGGATCCCTGATCGCTTCCTGGGGAGCCTGCGCCGGCTGCCCGGAGGATCTGAACGGCGATGACGTCGTGGATGGGGCCGACGTCGGTCTCTTCGTCGCCCTCTGGGGTCCATGTCTCTGATCGGACGGCCTTCCGTGCATCTTCCTCCGGTGGGGGCGCTCAGCGTCCCCACCGGATTTGGGTCCGGGCCCGGGTGGGCCGGCCCGGACCAACGTTCATTCGCCCGAAGTCAGGGATCCCGGTGTGGGAATCTGCAGGGGCTCGAGTCACATTCATCATCCCGGCGCACCGATCGTGCCGTCGGCATCGCCTTCGGAGTCGCATAAAGAGATGCCAGTAGCTCGCTTCAACGCTCGGACCTTCTTCGGCGCCGCTCTGGTGTCTGCAGCCGTGGTTGCGATCCCGGTGGCCGCCGAGGTGGATGTGATCGCAATCGACTTCGGGCAGTCCCCGGCTCCATCCTGTGGTGAGAGTCCGCTTTACGTGGGGTCCTTCGACGGTTCAAGCGACTTCGTCGCGATGACCCTGTCGGACTGCGGCGCGGTCGAGAGTCCTCTGCTCGATCTCGGCGACGGGGTGACGCTCCAGTTCACCAACGTCAGTGGTTGGAACAACACCGATGGTGTCGGTCCTGACCAGGTCCAGGCGCTCACCGGTGATCACTTCTTCACCGCCGGTCCACAGGGTGCCGACGACCCGGCGGCGTTCTCCATCTCCGGACTCGCTCCGGACGACATCCTGGTCTTCGAACTGGTCGATCGTCGAGGCGGGGAATCGGCGTTGGTGACCTTCGAGGGGATCACGACCCTGGTGAGCAGCGATGCGGCCGGGGAGTTCACGGATGTCTCGCTCGGAGGGGTGACCGGAAAGTCGGGTTACGGCGGGTTCTTCACCGGTCCCGAGGGTTCGGGGGAAGGCAATCTGGCGGGGGCCCGGGTCACGATCATCAGCCCCGAGTCCGCCCCGTGCATCGGTGACTTCAACGGGGACGGCGACGTGAACGGTGCCGACTTCGGTGCGCTGCTCGCCGCCTGGGGCAAGTGCGGTGGTTGTCCGGAGGATCTCGACGGGAACGGCGTGGTCGCCGGTTCCGATCTCGGCGTTCTGCTTTCGGTCTGGGGCGAATGTCCGGGAGGCGGTGGACCCACCGGGGCCTGTTGCCTCGGTGAAGCCTGCTGGCAGGTCGGCGAAGCCGATTGCATGGAGGCCGGAGGCTCCTACAAGGGTGACGGCATCGCATGCGGGGTCGACACCTGTGAACCGCCGGTCCCCGGGTCCTGCTGCGAGGTGGGTGAAGCCGCCGGCTGCATCGATCCGATCTGTGCCAACGCCGTCTGTCAGACGCTCCCCGACTGCTGCGACGTCGCGTGGGACGCCGATTGTGCCGATCTCGCGATCGAACTCTGCAACAACTGCGACGGCACCACCGACGTGAACGTCTATGCGGTGGACTTCGGGCAGGCGCCCGGATGCGGACCGAGTCCGGTCTTCAGCGGCACCTTCGACGGAACCACCGGCTTCGTCGGCATGACGCTCAGCGATTGCGGCGTGGTGGAAAGCCCCTCGTTGGATCTCGGAGCCGGAGTCACCCTTGAATTCGTGAACGTGAGCGGCTGGAACAATACCGATGGCTTCCCGGCCAACGAAGTGCCCGCCCTCACCGGTGATCACTTCCTCTCCTCCGGTCTCGGGGCGGACGACCCGGTCGCCTTCTCGATCTCCGGCCTGGATCCCAGCGACCTCCTGATCTTCGAACTGGTCGACCGTCGTGGCTCGGAGACCGCCCTCGTCACCTTCGAAGGCGTCACCACCCTGGTCAAGAACGAGGAGATCGGTGAATTCACCGACGTCTCCGGTGGCGGGGTCTCCGGGAAGTCCGTCTACACCGGCTCGTTCACCGGTCCTGAAGGTGGGGGCGAAGGCAACCTCGCCGGGGCCAGAATCACGATCATCAAGACCGGTGGCAAGGGCGTGGTCGGCGCCTGCTGTCTCGGCGAGAACTGCTGGCAGATCGGAGAAGCCGTCTGCAACGCGGCCGGAGGCGAGTACCTCGGAGACGGGGTGGATTGCGATGCCGAGACCTGCGTCGAGCCCGGCCTGCTCGCCTGCTGCGAGGAAGGCGAGGTGCCCGGATGCATCGACCTGACCTGTTCCTACGTGGTCTGTCTGACCCTTCCCGACTGCTGCGACGTCCTGTGGGACGCCGACTGTGCGGCCCTGGCGATCCAGGAGTGCAATGACTGCGACGGAACCACCGACATCAAGGTGGCTGCGATCGACTTCGGTCAGTCGCCGGGTGCGGCCGATGGTTGCAACGGACCGAGTCCGGTCTACACCGGGGCCTTCGACGGCATCGATGGCTTCGTCGGCATGGAGATCAGCGACTGCGGCCTGGTCGAGAGCCCCGTGCTCAACATCGGCAGCGGGGTCACCCTCCAGTTCGTCAACGTCAGCGGCTGGAACAACACCGACGGCGTCGGCCCGGACGTTCCCCAGGCGCTCACCGGCGATCACTTCTTCTCTTCGGCCGCCAAGGCCGATGATCCCGTTCAATTCACGGTGTCCGGTCTCAATCCCTGCTCCACCCTGATTCTTGAATTCCTCGATCGGCGGGGCAATGAAACGGCGTTGGTCACCTTCGAGGGCATCACCACCCTGGTGGATGCGGTCCCGGACGACGGTGGCACGTTCACCGACGTCTCGGGTGGAGGGCTCACCGGCCAGTCCAGTTACGCGGGTTCCTTCACGGGCGCCGGTGGCTCGGGCGAAGGCAACCTGGCGGGCGCCCGCATCACGGTCATCCCCGGGGATCCCGGGTGTGAAGGCGATCTCTGTGACGGTGGAATCGGTGATTGCGGCGAACCCCAGTCCGGGCCGGGATGCGGTTGCTCGACCTGCGAGGAACTCGTCTGTGAAATCGACCCCATCTGTTGTGAGATCAACTGGGACTCCTTCTGTGCGAATCTCGCGGAAAACAACTGCGTCCCCTGAGCGTCATCCGGCGACACCCGGATCGACGACCTGAAAAGAACGGCCCGGTGCAGGTGGCTCGACGCCCGCACCGGGCTATTCTTCCAATACTCCATTCGGTACCGATTTCTGGATCCTGCCTGATGCTGAAGCCGCTGCTTCGTTCGTCCATGTTTCACGCTTTCATCACGTTCGCGGCGTTTTTCATCGCGTTCGAAGATCGGTCCGGCTTCGCGGGACCGCCCGCGGGTTCGACGCTCTTCGTCGAGGTGTATCCGACCGAGTCCGGACTTGATTTCGTCAATCCACTGCTCGAAGATCATCCCCGCGCCCATCTCTATCCGTTCGGTTACGCCTGCGGCGGTGTGAACATCGGAGATCTCGACGGCGACGGCCGGCCCGACGTGTTCTGTGTCGGAGGACCGGAGGCCAACGGCCTCTTCCTGCAGGTGGGAGAACCGGGAGCGATCCGCTTCGAACGGGTCGCGGACGGCATGGTCGATGGGGGCGAGGCCTGGGGTTCCGGCGGTTCGTTGGTGGACATCGATGGAGACGGCGATCTCGACATCCACGTGTGCAACTACGACGCCCCCAATCAACTCTTCGTGAATCGGTCGACCCCCGGTCGCCCTGCGTTCACGGAGGAGGCGGCCGAATTCGGCCTCGACCTCCGGGACGCGTCCATCATCTCGACCTTCGCCGACGTCGACAACGACGGTGATCTCGACGTCTACATCGGTTGCAATCGATACGTGCCGCCGAACGGTCTTCCGACCGAAGCCCCCGGGCGTTTCGATCCGGAGACCGCCTCGCTGCAGATGTTCCCGAAGTACGAGCGGTACTTCCGGGCCTGGCGAAAGCCCGACGGCAACTTCGAGGCCGACAGCTACGGTCGCGACGACCGCTTCTTTCTCAACACCGGTCCCGGCGAGGATGGACGTCCACGATTCGTCGACCTGACCGAAGAGGTCGGGATCGATGGCGCAGGGCATGCCCTCGCGGCGACCTGGCTCGATGTCGATCGCGACGGCTTCGTCGATCTCCACGTGGCCAACGATTTCGAGGACCCGGACCGCTTCTATCGCAATCTCGGGCCCGGGCCCGACGGCGTGGTCCGCTTCGAGGATGCGATTTCGGAGTTCCTTCCCTACACCTCCTGGTCGAGCATGGGTTCCGACGTGGCGGATCTCGATGGTGACGGGCTGCTCGATCTGATGGTCGCCGACATGTCCGCGACCACGCACTTCAAGGCCAAGGTGAACATGGGGGAGATGGGTGGCCGGCAACGTGAGATCCTGGAGCAGGGCTGGCCGCGTCAGGCGATGCGGAACATGGTCTTCCTGGACACCGGGCGAGGTTCCTTTCGCGAGGCCGCGTTCCTCTCGGGCCTCAGCAGTTCGGACTGGACCTGGGCGGTGAAACTCGGGGACTTCGATCAGGACGGACGACCCGACGTCTTCACCACCAATGGCATGAGTCGGAACTTCACCGATTCCGATCGCCCATTCTCCGGTCGGCAGCGATATGGACGAACGCAGTGGGATCATTTTCGCGACGATCCGCCGCTGCTCGAGCGGAACATGGCGTTTCGAAATCAAGGCGACCTGGTCTTCGACGACGTGGGTGCCGAGTGGGGACTGGACAAGAACGGCATGAGTTACGCCGCCGCCTACGGAGATCTCGATCTCGACGGTGATCTCGACGTCGTGGTGGCGAACCTCAATGAGACGGTCTCGGTGTATCGAAATGAAACCGATGGGAACTGGCTGAAGGTCCGGCTCCGTGGTCGGGGCGCCAACACCCACGGGGTCGGGGCGGTCGTTGCGGTCGAGACCGCCTCCCACGGCACCCTGGTCCGCAGCGCGAGCCCCTGGCGGGGATGGGCGTCGACCGATGATTCTGATCTGCACTTCGGGCTCGGAACGGACGTCGAGGTCGAATCGATCGAAGTGACCTGGCCGGGCAATCGCGTCCAGCGGCTCGGGCCGATGACCGCGGGCCAGAGGATCGAGATCACGGAACCGGACGAGGCCGGAAGGCCGGAGGCCGCGGATCCGACGATGTTCGTGACGGCCCCCGACGGGGTCGGGCCGGGGTTCGTGCACGTCGAGAAGCCCTACGACGACTACCGCATCCAGCCGCTCCTACCAGCCAAGCTCTCGGCCTTCGGGCCCTGCATGGCCTGGCACGACGTCGACGGTGACGGCCGGACCGACGTCTTCTTCGGTGGCGCCCGGGACCATCCCGGCGAACTCTGGCTGAGCGGGGAGGGTGGTCGCTTCAGCCAGGCGACCGTCCCGGCCTTCGCGGTGGACAAGGGCAGCGAGGACTCGGCGGCCATCTGGTTCGATGCCGACGGGGATGGCGACCACGATCTCCTGGTCGGCAGTGGCAGCAGCGAGTTCTTCGAGGGTGATCGCCGGCTTCGCAATCGTCTGTATCTCAATCGTGGATTGGAGGGCCGGACCCCCGTCTTCGAGAAGGCCCCGGCGGGAACCCTCGGAGGTCTCGCCTTCAACAGTCATGCGGTGGTCGCCTCGGATTTCGATGCCGACGGTGATCTCGACCTGTTCATCGGAAGTCGTTCGATTCCGGGCCGCTATCCGGACACCCCGGCGAGTCATCTGCTTCGCAACGAATCGGTCGACGGCGAAGTGCGGTTCGTCGATGCGACTTCGGAGCTGGCGCCCGGTCTGGGCGAAGTGGGCCTGGTCACCGGCGCCGACTGGATCGATGCCGATGGCGACGGTCGGGAGGACCTGGTCGTCGCCTGCGAGTGGGGGCCGATCGCGATCTGGAGGAACGATGATGGCCGACTGATCGATGTCACCGAGTCCTCTGGTCTCGGCGCCGTTCGAGGGTGGTGGAACGGGGTGGTGCCGGGTGACGTCGATGGAGATGGCGACCTGGATCTCGTCGGTCTCAACGTGGGCTTGAACACCAAGTACGGGAAAGCGGACTCGACCAATCCCGCGGTCCTCTACTTCGGAGACATGGACCGAAGCGGTCGGCCGGATCTCATCGAGGCCAAGTGCAAGTCCGACGGCATGCTTCCGGTTCGAGGCCGAAGCTGCAGTTCCGGTGCGATGCCCTTCATCAGGAAGGACTTCGAGACCTTCCGTGACTTCGCGTCGGCGGATCTCACCGGCATCTACGGGGAATCGAATCTGAGCAAGGCTCAGCGCTTCGAGGCCGACGGGTTCGAGTCGGGGGTCTGGATCAACGTCTCGGAATCCGGGCGACCGGCGTTTGAATTCCGGCCGTTCCCGCGGATCGTCCAGATCGCACCCTGCTACGACGCGGCGATCGCGGATCTGAATGGTGATGGCGTCAGCGACATCGTGCTGGTCCAGAACCACGATCATCGCGAGCCCGAGACCGGTCTCTGGCGAGGTGGTGTGGGCCAGTTGCTTCGGGGCCTCGGCGATGGTGACTTCGAGCCGGTTCATCCGTCGCGGAGTGGAATCATCCTTCGGGGTGACGGCACGGGGGTGCAGGCCGTGGATGTAGACGGCGATGGTGATCTGGATCTGGTGACCACCATGAACGGGGATGGGGTCAGCACGCTTCTCGGATCGAATCCCTGAGGGTGGCGGCGGCCCGGTTCAGGTTCCGAACGCAGGCTTTTCGGATCAGCCGCGTCGGCGACGGGCTCGCAGGCCCGGGACCTCGAGCCGGGGTGAGTCGTCTAGAAGAAAAAAACACCCCGGCCGTGTGACGGCCGGGGTGGATTCCTTCAAGCACGCGCGGCAGGACTCGAACCTGCAACCCTCGGCTTCGAAGGCCGATGCTCTATCCAATTGAGCTACGCGCGCGTCACGCGTGGAGCCGAGCTCCAGAGGACGAAGAGTGTAGCCGGAGGTCGGTCTCTTGTGGTCCTTCCGACGGGACTTCTCCCGGTCGACTACCGTTCAGGGCCCTTGGAGTCCTCGCAGGCGGTTCGTGGCCGTGTGCCGGAGTCGAGGGAATTCGATTCGGAGGCGTGAAATGGGTTTCATGGACGGCAAGCGAGGATTGATCGTCGGTATCGCGAACGAGCGTTCGTACGCCTACTCGATCGCGGAAAGTCTCCTCCGGGAGGGTGCGGAGTGCCTTTTCACCCATCTTCCGGGTGACAAGATGGAACGCCGCGTCCGCCGATCGATCGACGCCCTCGGAGTCTCGGATCCCTGGCTTCGTCCCTTGAACGCCGCCAGTGACGAGGACATCGCCGAGGTCTTCAAGCAGATCGGCGATGAGTTTGGTCAGATCGACTTCCTGGTCCACTCGATCGCCTTCGCGGACAAGGACTGGCTCCAGCCGGGCCGGTTCACCGCGACCCCGCGCGAGGTCTTCACCCAGGCGATGGACATCTCCGCCTTCACCTACGCGGCGATGGCGAACCACGCCGCTCCCCTCATGACCGAGGGCGGATCGATGATCGCCCTTTCGTACTACGGGGCGGAGAAGGTCGTCCCGGGCTACAACGTCATGGGCGTCGCGAAGGCGGCGCTGGAAGCGACGAACCGGTATCTGGCGTTCGAGCTGGGGGAAAAGAACATCCGGGTCAACTGCATCAGCGGTGGACCGCTGCGGACCATGAGTGCGATGGCGGTCGGTGGCTTCGGTGAGATTCTCGACTGGGTGGAGAAGAAGGCGCCGCTGAAGCGGAACATCGAAGGCCGGGAGGTCGGAGATTGCGCCGCCTTCCTGCTCAGCGACCTGTCGAGCGGAATGACCGGGCAGTGTCTCTACGTCGATTCAGGTTTCGCCACCGTCGGTCTCTAGGATTCGATTCGATCGAGGAGGCCCGGGGCGAAGGCCCAACGTCCCTCAAAGTCGAAGTCCTCGGCCCGCACGATTCGA
Organism: uncultured Phycisphaerae bacterium; assembly: GCA_913031315.1. GTDB lineage: Bacteria > Planctomycetota > Phycisphaerae > Phycisphaerales > SM1A02. The sequence goes on from CAJWFU010000004.1 coordinate 15,687, forward strand.
TCACGGATCAGGCCGGCCAGAGACGTCATGCCACGATCGTCGATGGCGCTGACCGAATGGTCGGCGGAAATCGGCGTGGTGGCGGGCAGATCCGACTTGGTCTGAACCCGGATGATGCCTTCTTCGGGAGCCAGGCCCTCGGGCAGGCCGTGGTCGGTCACGTCCGGGGCGATCAGGTGAATGACCAGCACGGCGTTTCGGATGACCGCCAGGCTCGACTGGATGGCGGCCTGTTCGATCGCGTCGTCACTTTCGCGGAGGCCGGGCGTGTCGATCCAATCCACGACCACTCCGGCCAGGTCGATTCGACGCGAAACCCGGTCTCGCGTCGTGCCCGGGAGGTCGGAGACGATGGAGGCGGGTTCGCGAACCAAGGCATTCAGCAGGGAACTCTTTCCGGCATTCGGAGCGCCGATGCACGCCACGATCGGGGGTCGGACCAGGCGGTCGAGTCGACGGCTCCGCTGTCGTTCCTCCTCATCGAGCGGGCCGCGTCGAGCCCGCCAACGAGCCGCCTGAAGCAGCAGGGGTTCAATCGCGGCGGGGCTCCGCGCGATGGAAATCACGTCAAGGGCCCGGGTTTCAACCTCGTCTCCGGTTTCGGGACGAACCTCGTTCGGAGGCTGGTCGAGCCATGCCACTCCGGCTCGCTCGAGGGCGTCGATCAGCCGTTGGACGATCACCGGGCCGCCATGAGGCATCACCTGAGCGTGCTTCGGATCGATGCGGGCGATGACTCCGTCGTCGACCCCGGGAAGGGTGCGGTGTGCGAAGCAAGACGATCGCACGGGAGGGCCCGGCCCGATGACGTCGAGGGTCGAATCGAGCGCGGCGGCATCGGTCGCAGCCAGATCGATGATCGCCACGCCCCCGCGTCCGGGAGGTGAGGCCAGCCAGGCGCAGACCGCGGAAGCGGTCACGCCTCCGCGTCTTCCGTGGTTCCAGTGGCGGTGCGCCAGGCGAGGGCCATTCCGCGGAGCACCAGATCGGGCACCACTCGGCTCACGAGTTCATCGTCCTTGAAGAGCATTTCAGCATCGCCGCCGGTGGCGACCACCAGCGGAAATCCGCCGTAGTGCATGGCGTATCGCTCGACGAGTTTCCACGCGCCGCCGGTGACGGCGGCATGCACGCCGCGGTGCATCGCGCCGATCGTGTCCCGTCCCCAGGCCTCACCGGTAGTGGCTTCGAAGGCCTGGTCCGGCAGCAGATCGGTGGAAACGGCCATCGTTCGAAGCATGGCCGAGACCCCGGGCAGAATCGCACCACCCTGGAAGACGCCTTCGCCGTCGACGAAGTCCACGGTCACCGCGGTACCGGCATCGATCACGATGCAGGCCTGATTGAGTTCCTCCCAGGCCCCGGCGGCAGCGAGCAGTCGATCGACGCCGACCGTGGATTCCGGATCGAGTCCTCGTCCGATGGGAGCGGCGAGATCCCGCTCCATCTCCAGGATCTCGCTCTCGATGCTGTCGGCCAGAAGCGTGCGGAGGGCTTCTTCGGCCGGACGATTGACCGAAGCGATCAGGATCGAGCGGTGGTCTGGTTCCACATCAGTGAACCAGGGGTTGATCGCGGCGACGAGGGAGGATGCATCGTCGACCGGGAACGACACGGTCGCATCGAGCAAGCCGTCGACGAGGTTCCCCGCCTGGATGGTGGTATTGCCGATCGAAATGGCGGCGGCAGTGGTCATTGGAAGGCGTCCGGGGACGGGGGAGGGTCGATTCAAGAGGCCGGGAAACGCCCCGGGCCGTCGATCGAATCGGTGATCGAATCGACCATGCTAGCGAGGAGGCGACTCATCCATGGTCCACCCTGGAGGGATCTGCCTCCGATTCGGTCGACCTGGTGCAGCAGGCGGCGACTGGACGCGATGCCGATTTCCGCTGCGTGGTGGATCCGATCGACCCGGAGAGGGCCTTCTTCCACGGGGAGCCCGATCTTTCCGGCGGCGTCCAGCACCAAACCCCGCATGGTGCCGGGCAGAATGGTGGGAGCGGCGGTGATCGACGGGGCGATCAGGACGCCATCAAGCACCGCGATCACGGTGGAATGGGTGCCTTCGCTCACCAGCCCGTCCCGATGAAGAATGGCCTCGTCCGCGCCGTCTGCACGGGCCTGCATCGCACTCAGCACATTGGCGAGCACGTTGAGCGACTTCACGTCGGTCCGGCCCCACCGGTCATCCGGAGCCAGGATGACATCGGTCGATTCGATGGTCTTGAGTTCCTTCAGCGCGGGCAGGGGTGATGCGAAGGCGAACACCGTGGGGCGGATTCCGTCCCCCGGAACGTGACGTCTGGGATGTTCGACGCCGCGGGTCACCTGGAGGTAGACGCCCGCGTTCCCGAGTCGCTCGGCGTCGAGCAACTGCGGCACGATGTCGTGAAATCGCCGGGCGTCGAAGCCGTCGATGCGGGTCTGTCGAAGGCTCCGTTCGAGTCTCCGGACGTGGGCGTCCATCGCCACCGGAAAACCATCGAAGGTCCGGACCATCTCGTAGACCCCGTCGCCGAAGAGGAATCCTCGGTCGAAGGGTGAGACCCGAGCCTCTTCGACCGGGACGATTTCCTCGCCGATGAGTGCGAGGGTTGGTCCCGTCCGATTCAACCTCTGGCCTCGACGAAGGCGTGGGCCCGAGCGGGATCGATGTCGTTCGACCAGCATCCGTCGATCTTCAGCCCGCTGCCCACGATGACCGCGGTGGCGTGTTCGAGGAGTTCCGGAAGGCTCTGGGGAGTGGCACCGCTTCCGACCGCGACGGGAAGCGGGCTGGCCTGGCGGGCGGCGGCGAGATCGTGGAGCGAGACCGCTTGTCCAGTGTGGCTGCCGGTGATGATCACCGCATCCGCCCCCATGAATTCATGGCCGGACACGAGATCCGCGAGCACCAGGTCGCCGGTGATGGCGTGGGCGGAGTGCTTCTTGCGGACGTCGGCCCAGATCGCGACGTCATCGGCCCCCATGTTTCGGCGATGGCGTAGAAGTGGTCCGGCGTCTGCTTCCTCGAGAAGACCTTCGTCCGCGACTGCGGCGTAGGCGAAGCCCTCCGCCCGGATGAATCTCGCGCCGGTCGCGTGGGCGATGGAGATCGCCTCCCGATTCGCACCGGCCAGGACCTGCACGCCGACGGGCCGATCTCCGGCGGCGTCCACCACCGCGGCCACGGCCATGGTCATCGCCGCGACGACCTCCGGTCCGACCGTTCTTCGGAGGTAGGGCAGATCGTGCATGTTCTCGACCATGATCGCGTCGAAGCCGGCATCGATCAGGATCGCCGTCTCCCGGGCCGCTCGGGCCGCGATTTCGGCGACCGATTCGCCGGCGCGGGGCGTACCGGGGAGGGCGTGGAGATGGACCATGCCGATGAGCGTTCCGGGTGGAGGGGTCCAGCGATTCATCGGTGAGGCTCCGAAGCGGGGATTGGTTTGGGTTGCTTGCGTCGATTCCCGGCGCGGATCACCAGGAAGAGCGTCACCATGGTGCCGGCTGCGATCAGCAGCAGAACGCCACAGACGAACCAGAAACCCAGCTGCTCATTGGCAAAGGGAATGCCCCCCACGTTGATGCCCAGCAGGCCGGTGACGAAGGTGAGGGGGAGAAAGATGGTGGCGATCCAACTGAGTCGGTACATCGAGGTCGAGAGATCGTCCATCGCCAGGACATGTTCACGATCGGAGAGCACGCGGACGCGGTCGAGCTGGCCGTGGACGCGATGCTCCAGCCAGTTCGCCCGATCCTGAAGACCACGGAGGGGATCGAGATCGGCCTCGAGCTTCCGGGCCGTCGCATCGAGCAGGGATCGCTGGATGGCGCTCTGCAGCGGATCGAGGTGTCGGTCGATTCCAAGCAGCACTCGCCGGACCTCGGTCATGCGTTCCACTCGATCGGCGCGGGGACCTTCGCCGTCCGCTTCGACCGAATCGAGCGTGTTCGCGGTGTGCCGGAGTGTTGGTGCCAGGCGGTCGAGGAATTCGTCTCCGAGTTCCGCCATCACCGACCGGGCCGAAACCGAATCCGAATCTCGATCGACGATTCCGGCGCAGGCATCCTCCACGATGCCGATTCGATGCCGGCGGATGGTCAGGAGTCGTTCGCCGTCCCGGACGATGGAAAGCAGGTAATCCTGGTCGGTGTCGACCAGGATCCGGGCGGGAAGATCCAGTCGCAGCAGAGACGTACCCAGATGTCGGAGGCGCATGCTCTCGTGATCGGGGTCGACGGCCGCATGGATGATCTCTGAAGTCAGCCCGAGATCCACGAGCATCTTTTCCGCGTTGGAATCGGTGGTCCGGTCGAGGACGACGTCGAACCAGTCGAATCCCACACCGGGAGGTCTCAGCAGGCGTACGCCGGGGGCGACGTCTTCGTACCATTCTTTGGGCAGTTCGGGCACTTTGCGAATTCCGCGCAGGGGCTCGATGAGTGAACCACGTTCCATGGAGCCTAACGGTGCGATTCGATCGATGCCCGGCCGGTGACGGCCTTCCCGAACGCTGGCGACTCGAGGATGAAGGGATATGCGTCCTGGTCGTCCCGGCGGCGGGGATGAACCTCGTCTCTCTGGAAGTCGCCGGGAAGGAACACCTGGTTCTCCCGATGCCACTGGAGTCGTTCATGAAGGCGCCCAAGACCGGGGGGGTGCCACTTCTTCACCCGTGGGCCAATCGACTTCGGGGTGATCGATACGAGTCCGGTGGGGTTTCGGTGGATCTGGGGTCGATCGAAGATCTGAAAAGGGATGGAAACAATCTCCCGATGCACGGGATTCTGCTCCGCCGGGCGGAATGGGAGGTCTCGAGGAATGAGACCGGACCCCCCGGGAGTGCGGGGATTCAAGGAAGTCTGGATTGGCACGGAGGCTTGAAGGATTTCGAGGCCTTCCCGTTTCCGCACCGGGTGACGGTGATTTGGAACGTGCGGCATCATCCCGACGGTGGGGTCGTCGTCTCCAGTACCTATCGGGTCGATGCGGGTGATCGCCCGGTGCCGTCGGGAGCGGGTTGGCATCCATATCTCCGCCCCTCGATGGGTTGTGAGCGAACCCGTATCCGACTCGAGATGCCGGCGGTGCGAGGAACCACCCTCGACCGGCTCGGTCTGCCGGTGATCGATGTCGACGGCCGGCCGGTCACCCGGTCCGTGGATGACCCCTCGGGATTCCTCGGTGATCGGGCATTCGACGATCTTTTTCGCGGCCCGGACGACCGATGGCTCGCCGCGGTGATCGCCGATGGCACCCGCATGGAGCTCGAGGCCGATGGGAACTGGCCGTGGCTCCAGGTGTACGCCCCTGAAGGATCGGACTTCGTCTGCATCGAACCGATGCTGGCACCGACGGCGGCCCTTTCGGACGGACATCCGGTGGTGATCGACGCGGGGGCCCGTTTCGAGGCCTCCTTCACGCTCCGAATCATCGATGAGAGTGGGGGCTGACATGCGAAAACGAGATGGAATCGGTCCGGATCTTTCCGGCAAGACGATGCTGGTCACCGGGGGTGGTACTGGAATCGGCGCCGCTACCGCGGTCGAAGCGGCTGGGGTCGGCATGCGGGTCATGGTCACCGGGCGACGAGCGGAGCCATTGGCTCGAGTGGTGAAGATGATCCGTGATCAGGGGGGCGATGCGGTCGAGTACGTCGGTGATGTCGCCGCCGAAGGGGCGAGCCGGAACATGCTGGATGCGATGAAAGACGCCTTTGGCGGCACGGATGCGATCTTCGCCAATGCCGGATACGGAATCGAGAAACCGGTTCTGGAGACCGACGATGCCGACGTGCGTCGAATCTTCGAGGTGAACCTGATTTCCGCGGTCGATCTCCTTCGAATCGGCGGCTTGGAGATGCAGGCTGCCGGTCGGCCCGGGCACCTGATCGGCTGTTCGAGCATCCTGGGGAAATTCACACTGCCCGGCTACGGGTTGTATTCGGCGACCAAGGCCGCCCTGACCCACGTCTGTCGAGCCATGCGGGCGGAATTGTCGGGAACCGGCATTTCGGTCTCGAGTGTCCATCCGGTCACCACGAAAACGGAGTTTTTCGACGTGGCCCTGCTTTCCAGTGGGGCCGGTCATGGTCCGGCGTTGCGGGCCGATGGAACCCCGAAACACGCCCCTCGGATGTTCGTGCAGCCACCGGAAAGGGTGGCCACGGCGGTGATTCGCGGCCTTCGTCGCCCCCGGGCCGAGATCTGGACGAGCTTCGCTGGCCGGGTCGCCAACGGGGTCTTCGAACTCGTACCCCCTATCTACGACCTCGTGCTCCACAGTGCCGGAAAGAAGTGATTCGCCGCGGGGCAGGAAAGCGGGGGGACCGCTATCCTCACCGACTCATCCGATTCGACGCGAGGTCGAGGAACCTCTCGAGTCGGTCTCCAGATACTCAGTACTACGAGGATAGAAGCGATGGCCATTCGGGTCGGCATCAACGGTTTCGGACGCATCGGTCGCCTGGTCTACCGGGCGGGGATTCGCCGCGGTGGTTTCGAGTTCGCCGGGGTCAACGACCTCGTGCCTTCGGACAACCTCGCCTACCTCTTGAACCACGACACCATGCATGGACGGTTCGAGCATCCCGCATCGGCGACGGATGCCGGCTTCGACTGTCACGGTCAGTCGACGCGTTGCACCAGTGAACGCGATCCGTCAGCCCTGCCCTGGGGTGAGATGGGCGTCGACTACGTGATCGAGGCGACCGGTCTCTTCACGCAGGGTGACGATGCGGCCAAGCACATCGCGGCCGGATGCAAGCGAGTCGTGATCTCGGCCCCCACCAAGACGCCGGACACCGTGAAGACCATGGTCTTCGGCGTGAACCACGAGCAGTACGACCCGGCGTCGGACACCGTGGTCTCGAACGCCAGTTGCACCACCAACTGCCTGGCCCCGATCACCAAGGTGTTGAACGACGAGTTCGGCATCGACGAAGGCCTGATGACCACGGTGCACGCGGTCACTGCCACCCAGCCCACCCAGGACGGTCCGAGCAAGAAGGACTGGCGGGGCGGTCGCAACGGGTACATGAACATCATTCCCGCGAGCACCGGAGCCGCGAAGGCGGTGGCGCTCTGCATCCCCGAGATCAAGGGCAAGCTGACCGGCATGGCGTTCCGCGTCCCGACCGCCAACGTGAGCTGCGTCGATCTCACCTTCCGGACCTCCAAGAGCACCAGTCTCGCCGAGATCAACCAGGCGATGAAGGCCGCGGCCCATGGCTCGATGAAGGGGTACCTCGGCTACACCGATCAAGAGGTCGTCTCGAGCGACTTCATCGGCGACCCGCACAGTTCCATCTACGACGCGGGGGCCGGCATCGAGCTCAACGATCGGTTCTTCAAGGTGGTCAGCTGGTACGACAACGAAGCCGGCTACGCCAACCGCTGCCTCGACATGGTGGCGATGATGGCCGAGAAGGATGGAAAGGCCTGATCGACGCGGAAAGAGGAGGTGGGGCGTCTTCTTGACAGGCGTCCCGGCCTCGTCTAACCTCTTCGGTCCAACAACTGATTGCGGGGTAGAGCAGTCTGGTAGCTCGTCGGGCTCATAACCCGGAGGTCGCAGGTTCGAATCCTGTCCCCGCTATTGAAGGCCGCGTCGGACCAAGTGTCCGACGCGGCTTTGTTTTTGGGCGATCGAACATCGGGGGTTGGGACAGGAGTCGAACCTGCGACCGTGGACGGCGAAGCCGGACCCCTCGCAGGCGTTCGTGGCCGAAGTCCCGATGAGACGCCGCAGGCGCGCTCATTCATCCGGTCCCCGCGGTTCACAGAATCTCAGGGTCGCGAGACGCTGGGGTCTGTTGTGCCCGGTGGGCCGCTCGCAAGCCGGTCGTCGACGATTCGGCGCGGTCGAGCAACGGCGGTCTGGCAGGTTGATCGACCCGGGTGCGGATCGGTGAGACGGCTGGACACACTGGGGCTCCGGCGTCTCTCCATCCATCCCGCCCATCCCGCACGACGCTTGAAATCAACGCGGTTCGCCGCGGTCCGGTCCGTTGCACGGGGTACGATCCATCCGATTCGAGTGGGCCCCATTCGACCACGAGACCTGGAAAGTCATTTTGACCCTCCCAAAATCATGCGCGGTGATCGGTGGCGGCCCTGCGGGGCTGATGGCGGCTGAGACGCTGGCCGAGGCGGGCTGCCTCGTCACCGTCTACGACCGGATGCCGAGCCTCGGACGCAAGCTCCTGATGGCCGGCGTCGGCGGCCTGAACCTGACGCACTCCGAAGGGC
>CAJWFU010000005.1:0-23873 GCA_913031315.1 uncultured Phycisphaerae bacterium
AAGCAGTATTTCGTTGGTCCGCTACGTCGGCTTTGCGAGCGATCTGATCCTTTTATATTTCGCAGGGCGGGCGTTGGTACGAGAGCCTGATGATGTGAGAGCTATGGCTCGAGCAATCTTCTTCGTGGCGGTACCAGTGCTCTGTGCCTTCACGATCGAGAAGTTCACGGGACGGAATTTCTTCGCGACCTTTGGTGGTGTACCGCCGTTCACGGCGATTCGGGAAGGAAAGCTTCGGGTTCAAGGAGCCTTCGACCACCCGATCCTTGCTGGAACCTGGTGGGCCGCGGTCATGCCGTTGTTCATGGTCCTGATTTTGAGCCCGGTCAAGTCTCGAGATCGCCTGTTGGGAACCGTTGGCGCGATCATTTGCGTGATTCTCGTGATCATGACGGCGTCGAGTACGCCGCTCGCGGGCTTGGGAATCGCAATCCTTGGCTTGTTGTTATTCCCGATCCGAAAAAACATGAAGCTGTTCTGGGTGCCATTGTTAGCCTTTGCCGCCCTCATTCATGTGATTCACGACCTCGGAGTGCATCACTTCGCGCTGGCGAAGTTCCCCGGATTGACAGGATCGACAGGCGCTCATCGATACAAACTGATCGACCAGTGCGCCCAGCGGATCAATGAATGGTTCCTCTTCGGAGGTGACTCGACCTATCACTGGGGCTGGGGTCTGGATGATGTGACTTGTGAATACGTGAGGGCGGCGATGGCCGGCGGGATATTGCAACTCATGTGTCTTCTGGGCATCTTCGTCATAGTGTTCCGGGACGCCGGCAGAATGATCAAACGGAGCAGCCGGGGTAGTGGAGCGGTCTGCTACGGAATTGGCATCGCGGTCGCCGTGCACATGGCCTGCTTTGTCGCCGTGAGCTACTTTGGTCAGATCACGCTTCTTTTCTGGGTGACTCTCGGCGCTCTTCAGTCATTGAGTCATTACACGGACGAACCGCTTCAGAAGCGGCGGGTGGCCGTGGCGGGTCCTGGTGATTCTCGCCGTCGCGGCGGCGGATCTTCTGTGCGGGCCAGAGCTCGTGCCGTCTAGCCTTCTGGAGATCCGTGTCTTGCAGATATCCCTCCCCCAAGCGAAATGCAGATCGTGGATATTGCTTGAAGAGATGAGATTCTGGAGTCAATGAACTTTGAAGACAGGGATCATGACGCTCGGTTCGAGACGGGAAGGATTTCGTCAGACAACCCTGGTTTCGCAAGTCTGTTTGCGGGCGACTGATCACCGTCCAGGCCTTCTCCCCACGTACGGCGTGTCTCAGTTGATCGGGGGACGGGTATGTCGAATAAACAGCAGCGCGGGTCATTAAATCGCGTCGGCTCCGAAATCCGGGGGGAGATTGGGCTGATGCCATCGTCTTTGCAATTCATTCAATTTCAATTCTTTCGGGAATCAAGAAGCGGCTGCGCGAGGAATGCAAGCCTTGCATCGACCGGGCTGACTCATGAGTGGATCGAACGTTCGGTTCTCGGCCTAGTGACGTGAAAGACTTTTTTCAAATGGTTACGTCGTCTTCAAATGACTGAGCACCCAGACAAAATCGCGGTAGTACTGTTGGTTGGGGGACCGAATCCGCTTTCGATCTCTCAAAGTATCGGGATCCAGATCTGGGAACTTCCAATAGAGCGAGAACTCGGGTTCGCTGAGGCCTGGGATCGAAAATTTGATGAGGTCGGTATTGAACCGATAAGTCAGGACGTCCTCGCATCCGTATCCGATCGTGATCTTCCAATTCCAGTTGCTTCCAATTCCCGCTGGAGGTTCCACGTGGAGGCGCGTGCACATCGGGGTACGGCGGGGACCATTGCGGACTGGTGTGTCGCCTCAAATCTTGAAGAGAAAGAAGTCGAGTGGATTCTGCTCATAGAAGGATCAGCATCGCCGGCGGTGGATCTGTCCTGTCTCGCCAAAGCGATATCCGAGGAGAGCGAGTTCGATGTGATCCTCGGGATCAGCGAACTCGATCGACATTGTGGCTGCATGCTGATTCGTCGTTCCGTCTTTGAGCATGTTCCAGATCTTGGTTTCTTCGATCTGAAGGAACAGTTGCTTCCGGTCATCCGCGAGACAGGTGGCCGAATCGGCGGTGAAGTCATCGCGACCCGTGCGCTGCGGATTTCGGACCAGACTTCCTGGCTGCAGATACTGGCCGCCTGGAATGCGAGGCGAAGTTCGAAGGATGGTCCCGGCTCGGCATCCGGAGAACGTCGGAAGCCGAGCCTGATCATGCCGGGGGCTCGCACCGAAGGGGCGGAGATCATCGGATCGATCATCTTGAATGGGGCGGTGGTGGAGCCCGGGGCGGTGGTGGCCCGCTCGGTGATCGCATCCGGAGTTCGGATTCCTGCCGGCACCGTTGTCACGGACATGCTGCTGGGCACGGATGGGGGATCCAGATTGCATCGCAGACGAGGCGGTTTCAAACCGGAAGGACCGAAGACATGAGGGATTCACCCTCGAAGAATCTGAGCCTCAGATTTCAAATGACGGATGGTCTGCTCGCGGTCGTTTCTCTGGCGGTGTGGGTAGTTGCCTTCTGGGATCCACTGAGCGATATTTTCCGCCAGGCCTCTTCCCGGGTTGACCAGGGTTACATTCTTCTCGTCCCGCTCGTGGCGGCCTATCTGGCGTTTCTTCGACGGTCCAGATGGCGAATGGTCGTGGGAGGCGGAAATTCCGTTGGGATCATCCTCGTGATCCTTGGAATCGTGACCTCGACCTACGGACTCGATCGGGACCACATCGTGCTCTGGCACGTCGGGCCATTGATCTCATTGCTCGGGATTCTGATCTGCCTGCTCGGTTATCGATTCGTTCCGGTGTTCTTCCCTGCGATACTTGCGGCCTTTGCGGTGGTTCCTGTCCCCGGCTTCATTCGGCAACAACTGTCTCAGCCGATGCAGAACATGGCGACGAATGTCACGAGCTCGATTCTGGATCTCTTTGGGGTGCCGGTGACTCGGATCGGCAACGTACTGCAGATTCAGGACCAGGCCGTGGCGGTGGGAGAGGCCTGCAACGGGATGAGACTCATGCTGCCGCTTGCATTGGTGATCTACGCCTTCGTGTTCGCCATTCCACTGAAAGGCTGGACGCGATTGTTCCTCGTTCTGGCCAGCGTCCCGGTGGCGATCCTCTGCAACACGTTGAGACTCGTTCCAACGGCGATTGCCTACGGCTATCTACCGTCGTGGGCGACGTTCGTCCATGATCTGGGGGGTTGGTTGATGATCCCGATGGCGATCTGGATTCTTCTTCTCCTCCTTCGCCTTGCAGTTTGGATCGATCTGCCCGTCGGTCGGTGGAGGCTTGTCGGTGCCTGATCGATTCATCGATAAATTCAGGCACCGCCGTCTCAGCATCATGGCATCCCTTGGGATCCTGATCCTGGCGAGCGGTTTTACCATCGAGGATTCTGATTCAGAATTGATCGAACAACGGCAGGCCCGCATCGTCGAGGCCTTCGAAATGCTGCCTCAGGATCTCGGTCTCAATCGAACCTGGTTGAAGTCCGCGGATGTGGAGATACCGACATCCCAGGAGCGGATGCTGGATTTGAACGCCCACGTCTCACGGCGATATCAGCTTCTCGGCTCCGCCCCTCCATCGAGATTCACACTCTTTTTCGCCCACTCGTCAGATGCCCGCTCGATGGCCGGGCACCACCCTCCCAATTGTTATCCGGCCAGTGGGTGGCTTCCGGGTGAAGTGGGAGTCGATGAATCTGTGGCCATCCTTGCCAATGGGCGTACCCTTCCATTCCGGGTCTATTCGTTTCAGCGCGGAGACCCTGGAAAAGAGATCTGGGTGGCGAACGGCTTCGTGCTGCCCGATGGGAGCGGAGTCGGAACCTTGGCCGAGGCGGGCGGGGTGATCGGCAACGCCGAGCAATCCCGGTTGGGCCTGGTTCAGTATCAGTTCGTATTTGACGGTGATATCGATCTTCAGGAGGTCATCGAATTCACCGATGACGTTCTGTTGAGCATTCCTAACGCACTCTTTGATGCACTTGGTGCCCCGGCACCATTGACTTCGAATGGAGTCAGTAATGACTGATCAGGCAGGTCGCATGGACGATAATCTCTTGGACGCTCGCCGCGAATCCTCGCCTCAGGATTGGATGGCGGCGGAAGGCGGAGAAGAATCGGCCCCCAATCCCGTGAAGTTGATCCTTGATTTCATGCATGGGCGCTGGTTGTGGGCTCTTCTGCTCGGGCTCGTTCTTGCCCCAGCCTTCGCGTTGGCCGGCTATTTCTTCGGGCCCTTGAAGTACGACGCGACAGCCGTGCTCACAGTCGAGTCTCGAATCGAGGCCTTGGTCGAGGAGACGCCGGAAACGCAGGAGATCAAGGTGGAGCAGGAGGTGGCTGAACAGGCGATGCTGGTTCAGAACCAGGCCGTGCTGATCCAGGCGTTCGATGACCCGGCGTTGGCCGCCTATGAGCAGTCACGTCCTAACTGCATGCTGGACATCGTCGAAAATCTGAAGGTGCAGGTACCGAAACGCTCCGCGCTCATTCTGGTTTCGATGACCGACCGCGACCCGATTTTCGCCATGGTCGCGGTGAACACCGTCGTTCGCACCTACATGGAACTCTTCACCGAAGACCCCATCGTCAAGCATCAGGCGAAGATCGCCAAGGTACAGACGATGATCGATGATTCGCGGGTTCGAATTCGGAACCTGAAGCAACAGAAGATCGAGCTCACGCGAACTGGTAGCAAGTTCGGAATCCATGGAGTCGACAGTCTCAAGAGCGCCAATGTCGAGCGAATTCAGCGACTGCTGGACGAGGAAATGACCGTCGTCAATCAGATTCGCGCCATCCGGTCACTCGAGACCGGGAAGGCCAGGCAAGAAGCGTTGGCGCGAGGAGAGGAATTCGACCCGGCATCTCAGGCACCTCCGGAACCTGATGCCCGCGTCAGCCCGTCGATGGAAGAGTTGAGTTTCATCGATCCGGAGTATCCGGGCCTGAAGACCCAGGTCGCTCGGACACGAATTCAGTATTCCCTGATGAAGGAGCGGTTCGGCGTCGAGCACCAGGAGTATCGACGAGTCAGGGCCGAGCTGGGAGCACAAGAATCAAGTCTCGAGAATCGGGAGATCGCAGTCATGGCGGCCTGGGAAGCCGGACCCGGAAAGGAACTCAACTGGTCGTCACTGAACCTTCGACAGGATGAAATCTCGGAAGAGATTCAGGAGTTGAAGAATCGGAACGCCGAGCTCGAGGCTGACCAGATCATGGCGGATGACATCGAAACCTCGATTGCATCCGAGCAGGGTGAACTCATTCTGCTGCAGGATCGTCGACAGGACCTGGATCGGGAAGCGAACTCGATTCGTCAGGGTCGGGTCGAGGTGAAAGCGGACGCGGTTCCCGCGGTGGCTGCTTCCAAGGACAAGAAATTGATATTCGCGGTGGGTGGTGCGTTCGGCGGACTCGGTCTCTCATTTTTCGTCTTCTGCCTCGTGGGGGCGGTCAACCAGAAGACTTTTGGGGTGCGTCAGCTCGAAGACCCGACCAATCGTCTCCGTGTTCTCGGTGTGATGCCCAACATGGACGATGTGGAGGAGGATTCGTCGATGGTCAATCTGGCCACCGACTGCATTCATCGAGTTCGGGGCAGGATCGAATCTCGCCGCGCTCCCGAGCACGGCTACGCGATGATGGTCTCAAGCCCTTTTCAGGGCGACGGGAAAACCACACTTGCCGTGAGTCTCGGTTGGTCCTACGCGGAGAGCGGCTACAAGACCCTCCTACTGGACGCCGATTTCATCGGGCGGGCGATGACGCATCAGTTCGGGCATCTCAAGGATCCGGGACTGCGAGAAATCATTCGAAACGGAGCGGTGAGCGACGAGATACATGAACTCGGTCATTCGAATCTCTGCTTGCTGGGAGTCGGCTCGGACCGGCGTATCTCCGCTGCGAACCTGAGTCCTCGACTCTTCGGCCGGGTGCTTGAAGCGGTCCGTGATCGTTTCGACGTGATCATCGTGGACAGTGGCCCGATCACCGCCAGCATCGAGGCGTTGCCGATCGCCTCCGCGGTCGACGGAGTCGTCCTGGCGCTGCGGCGAGGTCGATCACGAGCTCGTCTCACCGAATGCATCAAGGATGTGAGGTCAGCTGGTGCCGACTACCTCGGCGTGGTGTTGAACTACGCGGATCGGACTGACTGCCTGCGTCATGGCTCGACGTCGCGGATGAGCGTGAGCGTCCAGAATGCACTCGACGGTCTGGAGGGTGAGAGTCTTCCGAATCCTCGTAATCCGATGCTGGGCGCCAACATCACCGACAAGACGATCTGATTCAGGAATTCACTGGACCTCCGGCAGGCAACTCCGTGATGCAGACCGAAACGTGCCCGAAAATCTGGGGTCTGGACGCCAATGGTGTCCATGACGCGTGGTGGAAGTCGCGTGGCGTCCAGTGCGTCGGTCGCGGGGGGGTGTTCCAACCTGATCCCGGCGCTGAGTTGTTCCTGCTGATGGAACCGGATCAGCTGGTCGCCTTCGACCTTTCCGAGATTGCGGAAGCAATGGTCTGGAACGAAGCCCGGGCCACTGGAATTCGAGTCATCGAACGCAGTGAGGAAGGCTACAAGGAGCGGGTCGTTCGAAGTGGATCGGGTGAGATTCTGGGTATTCGCCGAAGTTATGTCCACGATGAGAAGATCGGGTACCGGCTCATCATGACTCCGCACGCGAACATTGCCAGCCGATGGGCGGCTTCATCGAACCGGCGGGCAGGGTGGCTCGGAGTCAGGGATGAATGCCGGGGGAGATTCGACCACCAGAAGGTGTACGGCCATTGCTACGATTTCAAACTCATCGAAAATCAGCGGGACTTCTTCAGCTGGGTGATCGCCACCTGGGATGATCCAAGCCGTGTGATCGAAGGTGTCAATGAGGTCGCCCCCGGCATTTTTGCGGTGGTCGAAAACCTGGACGATTCCAAAGGCGCCTGCATCGCCCCAGCCTGGATCGGATTCCGAAGCCTCGGCATCAATTCGACGCCACTTGTGGGGCCTGATTTCCTCGAAGATTCAAGTGTGATGGCGGACCAATCGGAACAGATTCGGGTGCTGCCGATCAACGAGATCATGCTTCCCCGGGGTCGGGCCAAGGAACGGCTGCTTCCTCGCCGGAGTTTGTACGGCATCGGCAAGCGGATCTTCGACATCAGTTGGGCACTGGCAGTCCTGATCTTCATGAGTCCGATCTTTCTGCTGGTCGCGATTCTGGTCTCGATCGACGATGGTTTTCCATTGCTCTTCGGGCATGTTCGCCAGAAGCGAGGTGGACGAACCTTCAGATGCTGGAAGTTTCGCACCATGCGTCGCGACGCTGAATCCATGGTGAAGGAACTGCAAGCCATGAACAAGGCGGATGGTCCGCAGGTCTTCATCGAGTCAGACCCGCGGGTGACCCGGGTCGGCAAGTATCTTCGGAAACTTCAATTGGACGAATTGCCGCAGTTCTGGAATGTCCTCGTCGGTGACATGAGCATCGTGGGCCCGCGTCCGAGTCCTGACAAGGAAAATCAGTTCTGCCCGGCCTGGAGAGAGATGAGGCTTTCAGTTCGACCAGGAATAACCGGCCTCTGGCAGGTGAAGCGGACCCGCGCCACTGGCGAAGATTTTCAAGAGTGGATCAAGTACGACATCGAGTACACACGAACAGCCTCGTTCTGGCTGGATCTGACCATCTGTGTCAGGACCGCATGGAACATCATCTCACGGAAATGATCGATTTCGTGTCAGCGAGCATGGTGAGCGAAACCAATGGGTTTGGAACTGAATCGAGGACAACATGGCATTGACTAGGCGAGCACGAAGACGACTGGTACTTCTGGGCGGTCTTGCCGTTCTTCTGGTGGCGAGTGCCGGGGGACTCTGGGCTGTTCAGAAGTCCCTGAAAGACAGCCGGGCGGCGGCTGCGCGGATCCAGGGCATGGCTGATGCCGCCAATGGCAACTGGCGTGATGCCTTGCCGAATCTCAGCATCGTCGTTTCCAGAAACAAGAACGACTTCGACGCGCTTCTGGCTTTCGCAGAGACTCGAAGCCAGATTCCAGCCCCGAATGGCCGTCATATTCAATCGGCACTGAACCTGTACGTGAGAGCCGTGGGACTCGGCCGGGGAACCGGTGTTCCGAATGAGAAGCTTCTTGAAGCGTTGGTCGGCAAAGCGAAGATGGAGTTCGCTCTGGGCAACGTCAAGATTCTGCAGAAGACCGCTTTTGAAATCCTCGCGTTGGAACCGACCAACAGCGACGCGCTCGCCTTCCTGTACGAGATCCAATCAGTCCGCGGTGATTTTCTGCCCAGTGACTGGCGGCTGTTCGTTCGCGGCCAGTGGGAGAGTGATGAAGCATGGCTGCAAGCCAATCGAGACGCTGGTCCCGGAGATCCTCCAGCATTGCGATGGGCCTTGGAAAGGATGATGCAGGAGGAGCAATCCCTGAAGCGTCGTGAAGACGTCCTCGCATCGATTCGATCCGGTGGTTCGCTTGATCTGCAGCGGCTGCAATTGGTGCCGATAGAAGATCGTGAATCGACGATTGACATCACACGGATCTGGGCCGAGGCGGCTGCGGAGGACCAGGTGATGTTCCACCTGCTCCTGGCCCGAGAGGCGCTGAGGACCGACGATCGGGCGACAGCGAGGCAGGCCATGAAGGTCGTTCTGGAACGTCTCGAGGACGAAACTGAAATGATCGTTCAATCCGCTGAGATCCTTGCCGTCCTTGGCGAGCGCGAAGAACTCGCGGAAGCTGAGGTTCTCCTGGCGAGGGCTCGGAAGCTCGCGGCGGATGACTGCGATGCCGCCACGGCCCTGACTCTTCGCGCCTGGCACAAGGGCCGCCGGGCGGACCTTTCCGAAATGCTCCGGCTCGAGGTATCGGGAGAAGAGGAAGAGATACTCGGTTACCGGTTGGCTGCAGCGCTGGTCAGCAGCCTTGATGGCAGTGAAGACGCGCTCGGGCGAATTGAAGACCTCAAGCAGATGGTCACATCTTCGAATCAGATCAAACCCTGGTTCCTGTCCGTCAATCTGCTCGTCCGCCTGCTTGAAATCTTGAATGAGGTTACGCCGGAAGGGGGCGAGACGATTGACGATGGTCTCGATGCCGTGACGGCGATCGCCGCACGATTTTCCAACGATGCACTGATTCAGACGGTCGCCGGCGACATCCTCGAACGGTCGGGCCGGTCCGGACCGGCACTCGAAGCGTGGAGCCGCGGACTGATGCTGCAGCAGTACGATTCCGCACCCATCTCCCGTCGGCTGATCAATGGGCTGCTCAATGACGGTTCGCCTCACCGCGCCTTCAAGGAGGCGGTCGAGGTTACCGCGAGAATGCAGACGATCGAAAGTGGAATTCTCCTTTGCAGGGCGTGGTTGGCCCTTGAAGCGGCAGGAATTCCATCCCAATCAGTGGTTCCTGGCTTCGACCTGGCTGCTTCGCCCTTTGAATTCGCCGAGACGATCATTGAAGCGATCGAACTCGGCGGTGGTGACACCGGGCGATACCTGCCCCTCATGGTTGAAGCTGCGGTCCGATCCGGCCGCCAGGGCGTGGCCAACGAGTTTGTTGACCGTGCGCTTGCCGATGATCTGGAAATCTCCGTGCTCCTTCCCCTTGGCCAGGTCAGCCTTCGCGGAAACCTCGGCCGCGAGACCGAGTTGCTGGAGGCCATCGTCGAGGCGGATACCGAAAACGAATTCGTGGACGAGATCGTGATTCTCCGGGCCTCGATTCTTCGACGGGAAGGAAAGGCAGCCGAGGCTTTCGCCCTGTCCGAGGGGCATTTCGGCCAACGCACCGATGCCCGATCGAAGAAACTCCGACAAGCGGAAATGCTCGACAGCTACATCGCGGGCGGAGTTCCGGCGGAAGAAGCCACATCCCTGATTCTCGGGATTGAGTCTGCCGATCTGGACAAGAAGGTTCTCTCGAGATTGCTGTCTGCTCTGCTGGACGAGGGGAATCGAGAACTGTCCGAACTGATTTTGGAGAGATTGGTTCTCGAGTACGGGGAGGAGTCTGAAGGCTCGCCTGACGTGGCGTTGGCGCTCGCCCGATTCACCCTGGCGTTTGACCGGGAATTGCCCGAGGCGGTCAATGCCGCGATCCTTCGTCTGGATCCGCTGGTTTCGGCCGGGATCGCACGGGTTGATCACGAATTGGTCATGGTGGAACTCCTCGGACTACAGACCCCGCCGAAGATCACACGAGCGATCGAGGTGCTCAGGGAGAGTGTCCGAAAGCGGCCCGGTCGTTTCGATACCACTCTTCGCCTGATCAGTTTTCTCCAGAAGTCCGGACGATTTCAGGAGGCTGATGAGCTGCTCGAAGGCGTCTGGCGTCGACGTGAGGCAGCGCCACCCGCGGTCCGGCGGTTGATTCCACGACTCATGTCGGGACAGGGGGACGTTGACGAAATCATGGCCTCCCAGTGCGAACTGGCGGAAGAGACGGGGGATCCGGTCGACCTTCTCGCGTGCATCAGGGCCAGATATCAGGCCGGTGCCATCGAGGAGGCAGACAAGGGGCTGGATGAGTTGATGCTGCTTGAGGTCCGGCCGGTGGCGGTCGACTTGGAAGCCGCCGGCCGATCCGTCCGGCGAGGTGATGTGGATGGGGCGATTGAAATACTCGAAATGGCTCTCGGTTTCGAGACGGAGTTGGACAAAACACGGGCCATCGGAAGCCTGCTCCTCCGAACGAATCGACTGGCCGAACTCGATTCCCTGATCGAGAATCTGGGCGAGTCGGTTGGAAGGTCGGCGGATATCCAAATCCTCGTGTGCCTCCGAGCCTTACGGTCCGATCCTCCCGAAGTCGAGAAAGCGAAGGCCGCGATCGGTGGGGCGTTGGAAGTCGGAAGTGATCGCCCTGAAATCCTCCAGCGGATCCTGACCATCCGGGTTGAGAATCCGGAACTGCGGGTCGACTCCGATCCGGCGGTCGATCTTCTGAGGCGTACGAACCCCGAGGAAGCGATGCTTCTGGGGCTCGCGATGAGGGTCCCACTGGTCGATGGTGAGTTCAATCCCTCGGTCGCTCAGATCGCGGAGGCGATGGCGATCATCGAGAGCCAGGCGGACTCTCGGGCGGCCTGGCTCCTCGGCGTGAATCTCCACCTTGCCGTGTTCGAAAAAGCGCTCGCGGGTGAATGGCCCACCGAGTCCGACCGGCCGGAAGGCGCGAGACTCGTTGGCGGGGAATCCTCGGAGTCCCAACGCCTTCCCATAGCCCTCGTCGATCTGCTGGTGGCGGCTTCATCGAGATTTCCGGGGGACATGTTGTTCCCGGTGCAGCTGAGCGAGGTCTATCTCAGGCTTGGACGAGGAGAAGAAGCACTTTCCTCCGCTCGTGAAGGTCTGAGACGCGCTGGTGGCGGACGAAAACTTGGAAATGCCCTCCCGGTGGCGATCATCGAACGCCGTTTGAATCGCCCGGATCTCGCGGTCAGGACTTTGGAGTCATTCCGGGCTGCGGTGGAGGAAGATCCGGCGTCACGTCCTCGTGCATGGCGGATTCTGGTGGAAAGCCTGCTTCTCGACGGACAAGTCGAAGAGGGTTGGGCGCTTTTCCGCGCCATCGGCCCGAAATTGGACCCGCGTCTGCTGTCGTCGGTCTGGTTGGAAACCGCATCGACGGCATCACCGGAAATCGCTTCCAAGGCGATTGAGTTGGCGAGGAGAGCCTTGCCGCCGGGGTTGGCACGATTGAGACTTGCGGGTGCGGGGCTTGCGGCGTTCCGGCGAACCGGCGACGCGAGCCTTGAAGCTCTCACGGAAGAGATTCTTACGGAAATCATTGCAAGCGATTCTTCGGCCGTCGCGACGCTGCAGGTCGAGCTCGTTCGGATCAGTCTGATAGAAGCCGGGGCGAAGCTGGAAGCCATTCAGCGATATGACAAGATGCTCGTGGGCATTCCTCCGGCCATCATGCAGGATCTGCTCGTATTCTCATCCTTGAGCGATGAACGGAGAGCCGCCGCAGCCCCGTATGTGAACAGCACGTTGATGGCGATGAACAACCTGGCGGCGATCATCGCGTCGATGGCGATCGATGGGCTTCTGCCACTCGACGAAGCTCCGAAATGGCTGGACCGAGCGGCGGAGATCTCGGTACAGATGGCCGCGATCGCACCGGACTCGCAGGAAATGACCGATACCCGGTCGATGGTGGCCATGGCGACGGGTGATTATTCCCGAGCAGTGGATCTGGCGCGTGAAGCCGTGTCCATGAATCCAGAACGGACGGCGTTCAGATGGACGCTGGTTCAGGCCTTGCAGGCGAACGGTGACACTGAAGACGCCTACACGGAGGCAGGCAAAGCAGATCGAGTTCTGCGCCGAAGCCTGGAGAGAGACGAAGAGTTGTCGTTGAAGTTGGCAGCATTCCTGAATGGAAGCTGATCGGCTGAGAGAATCTGGTGGAACTGTACGATTGGGAACACTGATGAACAGCAGGCGCGGCATTATTCTGGCTGGTGGATCGGGCACTCGCCTGCATCCAATCACCCGTGGAGTGAGCAAGCAACTCCTCCCGGTCTATGACAAGCCGATGATTTATCACCCGCTTTCCGTGCTGATGATCGCAGGCATGAGAGAGGTCATGATCATCACCACGCCGCATGAGCAGGCGATGTTTCAGAATCTGATGGGTGATGGCTCGCAGTGGGGCATGGAGATTCATTGGGCGGTGCAGCCGTCTCCCGATGGCCTGGCGCAGGCGTTTCTGATCGGCGAGGAATTCGTTCGGAACCGCCCCAGTGCGTTGGTCCTTGGCGACAACATCTTCTACGGGGCGGACCTCCAGAAGAGATTGAGGTTGATTTCCGGCGAAGAAGACGGCGCAACCGTGTTCGCCTACCGCGTGAAGGACCCCGAGCGTTACGGAGTGGTTGAATTCGATGAGAATTTCAAGGCGCTCAGCATTGAAGAAAAGCCGGAAAATCCGCGTAGCAACTTCGCGGTGACGGGGCTCTACTTCTACGACTCGCAGGTCGTCGATATCGCCAGGTCGATCAAGCCGTCCGCTCGAGGTGAGCTTGAAATCACGACCGTCAACGATGTGTATCTCCAACAGGGTCAACTGGCGGTGGAGCGATTGGGACGAGGTTCTGCCTGGCTCGACACCGGAACCTTCGAGAGCCTTCTGCAGGCAGGGCAATTCGTTCAGACGCTCGAGGACAGACAGGGATTGAAGATCGCCTGCCCGGAGGAGATCGCCTGGAGTCAGGGCTGGATCGATGATGCCCGACTCGAGGAACTGGGTGAACAGATGTCGAAGAACAGTTACGGCTCGTACCTCCTTGATCTCTTGAGAGCACGTTGAATATCTCCTCCCTCTCGATTCCGGACGTGCGATTGATCGAGCCGCGAGTCTTTGGAGACTCACGCGGCTTCTTTCTCGAGACCTGGTCGGCCCGTGAATTCCAGAGTTCCGGTCTCGACATCGATTTCGTGCAGGACAATTGGAGTCGATCCACTCGCGGCGTTCTTCGCGGACTGCATTATCAATTGCAGCATCCGCAAGGAAAGCTCGTGCGCTGTGTTGCGGGTGAGGTCTTTGACGTGGCCGTCGACCTGCGCCGTTCGAGCCTGACCTTCGGGAAGTGGGTCGGTTGCATTCTGAGCGAGGAGAACAAGCGGGCGATGTGGATTCCGCCCGGTTTCGCCCATGGGTTCGTCACTTTGAGCGATTCCGCCGACTTCCAGTACAAGTGCAGCGACATCTACCATCCAGAGAGTGAGCGTACGCTCCGATGGAACGACCCTGAGGTAGGCATCGAATGGCCCGACTTCGGAGAAGTCACCCCCGAACTTTCCACGAAGGATCTGACGACGGCGTGTTCCCTGGCGGAAGCCGAGGTCTTCGAATGAAGGTTCTGGTGACCGGGGGCGGAGGCCAGCTATCCACCTCGCTATCGCGACTTCACGGTCAGCCCCTTGAAAGCGGGAATCGAGTGGAGGTGGTGTCGCTTGGTGTCAATGAGCTGGACATCACCGTCCCCGATGATGTCACGAGAGCATTCGGCATCCACCGACCTGACGTGGTGGTGAACGCTGCGGCATACACCGCGGTGGACAAGGCCGAATCCGAAGAAGACGTGGCCATGAGGATCAACGTCGATGGCCCTCGAAATCTGGCCTCCGCGTGTCGAGTGAATGGTGTTCGATTCGTCCAGGTATCGACCGACTTCGTCTTTCCCGGTACCGGCCATTTCCCGATCACCATCGACGCGGAGGTCGGAGCGATCTCCGTCTACGGTCGATCGAAGGAAAAAGGCGAGGACGCGACGAGGGAGATTCTCGGGCAGGATGCACTGATCGTCCGAACGGCCTGGGTCTATGCCGCGGGTCATTCGAATTTCGTCGCGAGCATGCTGCGGTTGATGGGAACCCGCGATGAAGTCGGAGTGGTGGCGGATCAGATCGGAACCCCGACCTGGGTGACGACCCTGGCCTCCGGGCTCCTTGAACTGATCGACCTCGAGGCGGCTGGAACCCACCATCTGACCGATGCAGGGGTGGCCAGTTGGTATGACTTCGCCGTCGCCATCGGCGAGATCGGCAGAGAACGTGGCCTCCTGAAGAACGAGTGTCGAATTCATCCGATCCGCACCATCGACTACCCGACGCCTGCGCAGCGGCCCGCCTATTGCGTGCTCGACAAGACTCCCACCTTCAAAGTTCTCGGCCGGCCTTCTCCGCATTGGCGTGAGAGTCTGACGAGTTGCCTTTCAAACTGGTCGGATCCGACCTAAGTTCGATTCCTGCGAACCAACCGGGCTCCGCCCGGTCGAGGAGAGTGTTGCTTTGGATTCCATGCTCGTAACCGGAGGCGCCGGATTCATCGGCGTCAACTTCGTCCGCCATCTACTCAAGACCACCGATCGGCGAACCGTCATGCTTGACGCGCTGACGTATGCGGGGAACGGTCAGAGCATCGAAGGTCTGGATCCGGACCGTGCCATATTCGTTCACGGCGACATCCGTGACACGGAGCTCGCAGAGCGTCTGCTTCGCGAGCATGAAGTCGGCACCATCGTCCACTTCGCAGCGGAGAGTCACGTCGATCGATCGATCGAGGGTCCGGATGCATTCGTTTCAACCAATGTGGACGGAACCCATGCCCTGCTGAAGGCGGCACGGGCGGTATGGCTGGCAGGCTCTGGTATCGATCACCGATTTCATCACGTCTCGACCGACGAGGTCTACGGATCTCTGGCGGCGGGTGATGCGGCGTTCTCGGAGGAACATCAGTACCAACCAAACTCGCCGTATTCGGCCAGCAAGGCGGCGAGTGATCATCTCGTCCGGGCGTACCACCACACGTTCGGTCTGGACGTCACGACGACCAACTGCTCGAACAACTACGGTCCCTACCAGTTTCCGGAGAAGTTGATTCCCCTGATGATCGTGAAGATCCTGCATGGCGAGGAACTTCCGGTCTACGGCGACGGAATGCAGATTCGAGACTGGCTGTACGTGGACGATCATTGCCGTGCGATCGAACGCTGCCTCGCGAAGGGTCGCCCCGGAGAGGTCTACAACATCGGCGGTGACAACGAGCGGCCGAACATCGAGATCGTGCATCGACTCTGTGATCTGGTCGAGCGGCGATTTTCCGAGGATGATTCATTGGCGGAGCGGTTCCCGAAATGTCCGGCGGCGAAGGGCGTGGAGAATCGTTCGCTCATCACTCACGTGACGGATCGTCCCGGGCACGATCGCCGCTACGCGATCGACTATCGAAAAGCGGCGGAGGAACTTGCTTACGAGCCCGCGGAGACATTTGAAACCGGATTCGGCAAGACGTTGGACTGGTACCTGCAGAACGAGAAATGGTGGCGGACGGTCATGGACGGATCGTATCGAACCTGGTTGGATACCAATTACGGCACTCGATCCTCTTGATTCTTCGTGATTGGAAACAAAGTCAATGAGTCTTGTAGTCACATTCAATGGTGCCGGGCCCACTACCTCGAACATGGGAGTTTCAGCGCTCTACGCGACCATGGTTTCAGGAGTTCATCGAAGGCTCCCCGAGGCGAAATTGCATGTCTTGGACACCCTTCTCGGGTGTCGTGTGGCATCACACCGCCTCGACGCTGGCTCGCCAATCGAAGTTAATTTTCTGGGCGTGAGAATCGGTCGGCGATATCACCGGTGGGAAAATCTGAAGCAGATGAAACTCGCCTCCCGTCTCGGCAGGCTCGGAAGTCGATTGAATCCCGGGGTCAAGGTCCTCGGGGAGTCGGCATGTCTTCTGGACGTCTCGGGTGGCGATAGTTTCACGGACATGTATCCGGATGACCGAATCTCGCTTGTTTCCGGGGTCAAGGAACTTTCGTTGGCCATCGGGACTCCTCTGGTGATGCTGCCGCAGACCTATGGGCCGTTCGCGGAGAGCCGGGATAGGGCGGCCAGCATCGTCCGGGCATCTCGTGCCTGCTGGGCCCGCGACGAGCGGAGTTTCGAAGTCCTGAAGGGGCTTCTAGGTTCCGAATTCGATCCGGACAGACATCGGTCCGGGGTGGATATGGCCTTCGGGCTGGTTCCCCGGGAGCCGTGTGCCGAGACCGTGTCGGAATTCGAGCAGTTTCGCGGTTCGGACTCACAGTTGGTGGTTGGTCTGAACGTGAGTGGGCTGATGTACAACAACCCGGAAGTGACCCGTGCGAAGTACGGATTCGTCGCGGACTACCGGCAGACGATCGACCGATTCGTCGACTGGGTGATGACCGAGACCGACGCCAAGATTCTTCTCGTCCCGCATGTGATGTCCACGACCGAGTCTCAAGAGTCCGATCCCGCAGCCTGCCAGGCGGTGATGAGTCGGGTCGCCGACGATGTTCAGGAACGGTTCATGATCTCGCCGGTCGACGTCGACCAATGCGAGGTCAAGTGGTTGATATCTCGATCCGACTGGTTCTGTGGCACTCGGATGCACGCCACGATCGCCGGGCTGTCGACGTGCACTCCGACCGCGACGGTTTCCTATTCGGACAAGGCCCTGGGTGTCTTTGAAACCTGCGGTCAGGGTGGCGAGGTCTTCGACCCTCGCAAACTCGACACGGACACCGTGGTGGCGGCGATGATCGATTCCTATCGACGACGGGCGGAACTGAAGAAGAGTCTGGAAGTCCATGTTCCAGTCGTGAAGGTGGCTGCGGAATCGCAGATGGACGACATCGTCTCCGTGATCCGCCAGTGCGCCGATGAGCGAAGTCGTACCGGATGACCATCAGGCATTCAAGGAGAGCATCCCGATGAGCGTTGCGGTGCAGATTGGCGTGGTGGGTCTCGGATTCATGGGGCGGACTCATGTCTCGGCGTTTCAACGCGCTGAAGGATGTGAACTGGTGGCGGTGGCGGATCGTGATTCGAGCCGCCTCACCGGCGAACCGGCGACGGGCGGGAATTTCGATACCGGGGGGGAAGCGGCGTTGTTCGATCCGGCGGAGGTATCCACTTGCGAGGATGCGATGGAGCTCATCGAGCATCCGGACGTCGAACTCGTCAGTGTGACGACTCCGACCCACACCCATCGTGCCCTGGCGCGGACGGTGATCGCGTCCGGTCGTCATCTGCTGGTGGAGAAGCCCGTGGATCTTGACCCCGGGGTGCTTCGCGAACTCGCGGCCGAGGCTCGAGATCTCGGTGTGCTTGCGATGCCGGCTCATTGCATGCGATTCTGGCCGGCGTGGGTCTGGATGAAGGCCCGCCTCGATGATTCAACCTACGGACGATGCCATCGGGCATCGTTCCTTCGGTGCGGCGCCGCCCCAGCCTGGAATCAGGAGTTCTACCTCGACGAAACGAAGAGTGGTGGCGCGATCGTCGATCTGCACATCCACGACACCGACTTCATTCTCCATTGCTTCGGCACGCCGGTCGCCGTGAGTTCCGAAGGATCTCGTCGATACGTGTCCACCCGGTATGAATACGCGGACGGTCCGGCTGAAGTGGTCGCTGAAGGTGGTTGGCTGGAAGAAGCCGACGCGGAATTCAGCATGCGGGCGAGATTCGAATGTGATCACGGCACGATGACGTTCGACATCGGACGTGATCCGGAGATCGTGATCGAACTGCCGGATGGGACGAGGGAGCCCCGACCCGAAGCCAGCGAAGGTGGCACCGGCTACGACGGCCAGGTCCGGGCGTTGATCGATGCGATCAACGCGGGAGACTCCGAGCCGCCGGTCACGCTCGACCATGCCGCGGAGACCGCACGGGTTCTGGAGGCTGAGATCACGTCGGTCGAGGCGGATGGAGTTCGGGTCGTACTCTGACGGCACGGCCACGAATCATCGAATCATTCGAACATTGAAACGGCCCGGCTCCTGAAGGAGCCGGGCCGTTTCTTCGTATCCGGGGTCTTCAGCGTCAGGCTGCGCGGCGAACCTGGTCTTCGATTTCGATTTCGGCGAGCGAACCTTCGCCGGTATCGACGAATCGTTCGACTTCCTCGATCGCGGCGATCCGATGTCGGTGTTCCGAAGCGGAAGAGGGATCCGTGGTGACGTGCAAGTCGTTCTTCCAGGCCTGTTCGACCGAGGCGCGGACGGTGGTCTTCACATCGGAGGGGGAGACGCCGGCCTGATGTGCGAGGCGGTCGGCGTATTCCTGTTCGATGGCAAGGAAGATCTGATTGCGTTCCACCTGGTCTCGCCACTTGTCGAGGGTGAAGACCACGGTCTTCTGGAGTCGGTCGTTGGTACGACGGAGCCGCTTGATTCCCTGCACCGTCTTGGAGCGTTCGCGGAACCACCAGGCTCCCACCGCAGCCCAGCCACTGAATCCTGCCACGAGGGTGGCGATCATGAAAATGAGGTGTGACTGGGTCATGGCACGATCCGTGAGGGTTTGATTCAGGCGGCGAGTGTGATGGGTCGGACCTTGGTTCCGAAGATCGGCCCTGACGGATCGTCCTCGTTCCTGACCGCGTCGCCACCGGAACGGATGGCTTCGTGGTTCATCGTTTCGATCATGGTCTCTTCGGCCCGATACTTCAGGTCGCGGATGCCCGAGGGCGTGGTGACCTTGGAGATGAGGTGGATGTCACCACCCCGTCGTTCGATCACCACGTTTCGGGCGAGGCTTTTCTTGGACACCGGTTTTCCGCCTTCAACTTCGGCGAGCCTGGTCGCGAGCTCGTGTTCGATCTCGTAGTAGATTTCAGCCTGCTCCAACTGTCTCATGAGTTGGCGGTGAGCGTTCTGGTACTGGGCCTGCATCTTCTTGATGCCGTTCGCCCGCTTCTCGAGCTTCTGTTCCAGATAGGCGATGTTCTTCGACTGTCGCGCTCGGAGAAGGCGGATCTGGTTGAAGACGAGAACGCATCCGGCGACCGCGGTGATGGTGGCGAGAATCTGCGGAATGAGAAGCATGGTGAGGGTCCCAGGTGAGCGGAGACCGGGCATGAGGAGCCGGGCCATGCTTCAGCCATCGACCTCCGGGGGGACCATCTGAAGGGGCAGGTCCGAAAAACAGCCAAAAAGGAGCCGGCGGAATGGTTCATCGCTCGAGGCCTAGACCACGGCCACGAACCGCTCATTCTCGATCTCATCCTCCCCGTCGAATCGATAGGCCACCATCGGCCCCCCTCGGGCCACCGACCAGTCCAGGCACGCGACGTTGTTGGCCAGTCGGGCCGGCCGGTCTCCCTGCATCCAGTAATGCCCCACGAAGATCGGGCGTTCTTCACGGCCGTACGGGACGAAGTCGGTGGGAATCGCTTCGGCCGGGATGATGGTTTCCGGGAATCGGGGATCACCGGTCATGGCGTAGTCGCGGTAGGAACGGCCGGCTGGATCTTCGAACCATCGAGCTCGGATGTGCTGGCGTGGGGAACCCTCTGGATCGTTGAGAATCAAATCCTGCGGCAGGGAGATCTCTTCGCCTTTGAGAAGTTGCTCGAGCGCGCGAGAGGGGCGGGATCCCGGCTTGCAGGTGGCCTGCATCGCGGATTCGATCAGCACGCCGCCCGAGGGGGCGACCAATTCGCCGAGGAGTCCGACTGCATGATCATTCCAGCAGGCATGCACCGCCCGGATTCGGTCGCTCTGCATCCACATCGGGAGGCCCCGCATCCACTCGATCCACTCGGGCGTTTTCTCCCCGAGGGAATCGAGGGTCGGAGCGATGAGTCGCCGCCGAATCGGGGTGTGACGACGACATGACACGTTCGGTTGATCCGGACGGGGGGTGAACCATGCGATCGCGTTGTACTCATGGTTCCCCATCAGGGCGATGGCGTCGCCACGATCGACCATGCCCCGAACCAGCTCCACGGTTCGTCTGACCGACGGGCCTCGATCGATGTAATCGCCGAGGAACACCGCGGTTCGATGTCGATGGCGAGGGATGCCGTCGATCAACTCGTAGTCCATGGCCGCAAGCATCCTGATCAGGGTTTCGGCGTGCCCGTGGATATCACCGATGAGATCCAGTCCGCCGCCGGGATCGATCGCTCCCATGTCCTCGGCGCGGGCCGGATGGTCGTGGTTCTGGTGGGTGGTATCGAGGGGCAAGGGCGGTCTCATGGGTGGATTGCAGTGGGTGAGCGTTCAAGAAAGCGCACCTCCCCGGAATTCGGGGGGGGAGGATCCGACAGTCTCCCCTATATTGGTGAACGTGCGGGCCATGCCTGCGAGGAGTGCCATGAGAAGATTCGCCATCGCCGTCCGCTGGATGTCCTCGACCACCATCTTCGTGGCGGCGGTCGCCATGGGCGGAGGGACCGACGAGGATGTTCCAGGGCTGGAATCGCTCGATTCCCGCGGCCTCGAGCACTTCGAATCCCGGATTCGTCCGATTCTCGTGGAGCACTGCCTCGAGTGCCATGGCGACGATCCGGAATCACTCAAGGGTGGACTCGATCTTTCGTCCGCGGCCGGAATTCAACGTGGCGGAGAATCGGGGCTGGTCCTTCGACCTGGGAATCCCGGTGACAGCCCGCTGCATCTCGCGGTGACCTACGCCGATCAGGAGTTCGCCATGCCGCCACGCGGCCGGCTCTCCGATCAGGAAATCGACGCGATCCGGATTTGGATAGAGATGGGAGCCCCTGATCCACGTCTGGGCGAAGTCGCGGAGATCGACGCCGGAGACGCCCGAGATCCATGGCGTGATCCCCATGGCCAGGGCCGGGAACACTGGGCTTACCGACCGATGTCGGAAAGCGAACCGCCCAGCGGTTCGGGTGACGACTGGTCTCGAAACGACATCGACCGATTCATCTTCGCCGGGTTGCAGGAGGCGGGAATCGATCCCGCTCCAGATGCCGCCCCTCGAACCCTGGCCCGGCGGGCCTTCTTCGATCTCGTGGGTCTGCCACCGACGCCGGAGGAGATGCGGATCTTTCTCGAAGATCACGCCCAGGATGCCGAAGGTGCCTGGACTCGGCTCGTCGATCGTCTGCTCGAGTCGCCTCACCATGGAGAGCGTTGGGGCCGGCATTGGCTCGATGTGGCGCGATACGCCGACTCGAACGGACTCGATGAAAACACCGCCTTCGGCAACGCGTGGCGATATCGGGACTGGGTGGTTCGGTCTTTCAACGAGGACCTGCCGTACGACCAGTTCGTCCGGATGCAACTGGCTGGAGATCTGCTTCCAGAACCGTCCGAGGCCGATGCCGCGATCGACAACCTGATCGCCACCGGGTTCCTGTCTCTGGGACCGAAGGTTCTGGCGGAGCCCGACAAGGAGAAGATGCTGGTCGACATCGTCGATGAGCAGGTGGACGTGCTCACCAAGGCCTTCCTGGCTCAGACCGTCGGATGCGCCCGATGCCACGATCACAAGTTCGATCCGGTCACCCATGCCGACTACTACGCCATGGCGGGGATTCTGATCTCCACCCGGACGATGGAGAATCTGAACACCGTGGCCAAGGTGCGGGAACGCCCGCTCGCACGACAGGAAGAGATCGAGAATGCTCGGGCTCACGCAGAGGCGCTGCGTCTCAATCAGTCCGAGGCCAAGGCCGCCAACGAAGAAGGTTCGAGGCGTCTGGGAGAGAGGTGGGCCGATCGAACCGCGGACGCGATGCTCGCCACCCTCGAGATCGAATCGGTGCCACCGGTGCGGGAGGCCGAGGATTTCGACGCCTCGAATCTTGGTGTGAACCTCGACCAATGGGGATCGGGCGTCGGGGTCCTCCACACCATTCGACCGAATGTCCTTCAGTTCGTCGAGTACGAAATCGATGCCGCGGATGGTGGCCGGTGGCATGTTCTCGCGCGATACGCATCCGGAGAGAGCCGTCCGATTCGGATCCTCGCTTCGGACGAGGTGCTGGCGGAGGAATTCTGCGGTGAGACGACCGGTTCCTTCGAGGTCGAGACGCTCCGGTGGACGTCGGCGGTCGTCGACCTGCCAGCCGGAACCGAACGACTCCGATTCGAACGATCCGGCAGCTTTCCGCATCTCGATCGACTGGTTCTGGTGAGCGAGGCCGATCTGGCGGCGTTCGAGTATCAAGTGGATGAGGTCGCCGCGAGGCACCAGCTTGATCCACCGTTGCTCCGTCGTTGGGCCGACGCCCTCGCACGGGAATCCATCTTCGATTCCTGGCGGCGATATGCCGGTATTTCGTCGGCGTCCTGGTCGGAAGACGTGACCGCCGTCACGAACGAACTTCAAGACCGATACGCCGCGGAGGCCAGGTCAGGTGATGGAACCGACGTCTCAAGCGGGGTGACGCCGGCCGAGACGCCGTTCGTCCGATCGATCGTCGCGGGGCCGGCACCGCGAAGCATCGAGGCGATCGCGGACCGATGGCAGGCCGCCAGCAGTCTGGTGCTCGATACCTGGGAGCGGCATCGGACGTCGGTCGAAGGCGAAGCGGGGTCGGCCCTTCCTGACGCCGCTCAGGAACGCTTTCGACTCGCACTCCTCGGGCCGACCGGGGTGTTGCGTCTGGGTGAGGACATCGCGGATCACTACCCCGAGGAGTTGCGATCGAGAATCGCGGAACTCTCCGGCGAATCAGAGCGACTGATCGCGTCCGCGCCGCCGATGATTCCGTCCGGCATCGTGGTCGAAGAAGCGGAGATTCGGGACCTGCCGATCTTCGTTCGGGGTGATCATCGAAATCAGCAGAAAGAGAAGGTTCCTCGCGGATACCTCACGGTGCTGAAGGGAAGGGCGGTGGCGCCGTCGATCCCCGAGACTTCGAGTGGTCGTCTTGAACTCGCGGAATGGATGACGGACGCCGAACACCCCCTGACCGCGCGGGCGATCGTGAATCGGGTGTGGGCCTGGCACTTCGGCGACGGCATCGTCGCGACCCCGAGCAACTTCGGACTCCGTGGTGGCCGACCGACCCATCCTGAACTGCTCGACTGGCTTGCTCGTCGCTTCGTCGCCGAAGGGTGGTCGATCAAGGATCTCCATCGTTGGATCATGGGCTCACGGTCGTACCGACTCTCGGGATCGGCGGATCCCCAGGCGATGAAGATCGACCCTGGAAACGACCTTCGATGGCGTCGAACTCCACGCCGCATCGAGGCGGAACTTGTTCGCGATGCGATTCTCGCAGTCGGCGGTTCGCTGGATCGAACCGTTGGCGGGAGCCTGCTCCGGACGGGGAACTTCGGATACGTGACCAATGATCAGTCTCGAAGCAACGAACGCTATGACGCGTCTCGTCGCGCTCTTTACATGCCGGTGATCCGGAACGACATGTACGAGCTCTTCGCGACCTTCGACTACACCGATCCGAGCGTCTCCTTCGGCCGCCGCCCCAGCACGGTGGTCGCCCAGCAGTCGCTCTTCATGATGAACAGTCCGCTGGTGGCGTCTCAGGCGGAGCGGCTC
>CAJWFU010000006.1:0-21164 GCA_913031315.1 uncultured Phycisphaerae bacterium
ATCAAATCCATCAGTCAGGCTGTAGCCAAGCACACTTCTTCATGATGTACCACGAGCCCCAAAAGCATGATACGAACGCCATTCCCTGTATGGGAGATGCCGCAGATCTGCTGTTGAATGCAATCTCGGAACACCAACCCGAATCGCACGAGTCCCTGCTGTCAAGCGACATCAATCTCGTCATGAGCATCAACTCGATGCCCATAATTCCTGAAGAATGCACAACGATCATTGGTGTGGAGGATCCCCTGCGGAGAGATCCAGCGATCCAGGATCGGCTCGGTGAGTCGATTCTTTCCAATGGCGGGCAGTGGATCAAGATGTCGGCCAAGTTCCGTCGCTGGGGTCCGGATTCCCTGACCGAGGGTGGAACCATCAATCGGCGAGGTTGGAAGGCAATCAGCAAAGCCGTGACCAACGCCGGGACCAGACAGCTTTCCGCGAGCGAGGCGAACATCGTCGACACCGATGTCGACGATGAGTTCATCCTCGAGCACTGGCCGGATCGAAAGGTCGTAAAGACCAATCTGTCGATCGCTCTGATCTTCCTGACCACAATGCGTTCCAAGGCCGTACCCACCGCGATTCTCGAGAACAAGGTGGTCATGCCGAACACGGCATGGGATCCGGTGGAGGTCGGTGAACACATCGACTGGTCGATCAAAGGCCCGGACAGATCATGGCAGTCCTGCTTCCTGGCCTTGGACTTCCTGAAGAATGCAGCCACCGTTCTTTCACAACGACTTCTTGAGACAGGGGGCGACGGGACCGATTCGGATCCGGAGAAAGAAGACCTCTCCAGGGCACTGACCCGAAGAATCACGGATGTCGCGATCGACTTCATCGAATCGAATCCGCCCGGCGGCGGCGGCGCATCCAGATGCTGGCACGAGGGAACCGCGACAAAACGGCTGGTCAATCTTCTCGGGATCTACACCGTTCTTCATGCGCAGACCGGCATGGAGCGGGATTGGCTGCTCTCGTCGCTTTCCAGGATTCACAAGTCGATCCTTGTTCACGCCGCCCTGATCATGGACCCGCGTCAGTACATTCGCTCTGGAAATCATGGTCTCCGGCAGGACGTCTTTCTCTACGCCGCCGGCAGCATCATCAACAACATCACCGGCGAATGCACCTGGGCGAAGACTGCCATGGAACGAACCTCCGAGTTCCAAGTCGATCTCGGCGTCGGTCCCGATGGAGCATGGTGCGAACACTCGACGGGCTACCACTATCTCGTCATGAACCTTCTGGGAAAGATGTTCAAGGCCGCCTCTCTCGCAAAGAATTCCGACGACCTTCGATATCTCTCCGCCGTGATCATGCGGATGATGGATCACTATCGCCTCATCGCCAACAACGACTCGAGCCTGCCGATGATCGGGGACACGAGCGCGAAGCACGCGGCAGGAGGCGATGCCGCTGCTGAAAGAAGAACGGCCCTCATGAATCTTCACGATCTCGTCTCCCAGGGCCCGACGGGCAAAGCGGCGACCTCCCGAGATCCCCGTTCCTCCATCCGTCCTCGAAGTGGCTTTGACAGAAGTGGTTGGTTCCGGGCTAGGAGCAGCGACGAACTCGAGGTACTCTTCCACGCACAGTTGAACTCAGCCAAGCACAAGCATGCCGACGATCTGTCTTTCGTGGTCAGGAAGAATGGAATCGAATGGGTCGTCGATCCAGGCGCCTTGAACAAGGAAGTCGGCAACCAGATACGCGATCACTTCCGGCTGGACGCCTCGGCCCACAACACCTACACCGTCAACGACCTGAGCTACCCGTTCAAGCGAATGGACTGCAGAACCATGCTCGACCTCCACTTCGAGGGAGATGGCTGGTCGGCGGCAAGCGGCATCAATGAGCGATACGCCGGCGGCTCCGTACGACGCACAATGCTCGTGCTTCATGAATTGGGATCGATTTTCATCGTCGATTACCTGCTGAGCAAAGGGGAGACATGCAAGTGGAATTCGCACCTCCACCTCGGCCTTGGGATCGAAGCCACGAAAACCAGTGACCAGGCGATCCTGGCGACGTCGCCTCGGGGAGAAACAATGCGAGTCGACTACCACGGGCCCACTCCCAACCTGTCGATCATCACCGGCCAGAAAGAGCCTCCTCTCGGATGGCTTGAAACCGGATGGTCGAAGAGTGCGCCGGCATCGGTCGTGGTCAATGAACTCCATGGAGACAAGGTCGTCTCCGCAATGCACATCACATTCGGGGATTCTCCATGTCCAGCAGAGGTTGCCATACTTGGTAAAAAGACCACTGTGACATTAGACACGGCCACCGACAAAGCAAGTCGATGGATGATTGAAGCAAAGACGGGCGACGTAGAATTCGTAACCCTGTAGAACGAATGACATAACCAGCGAACTGCTCACGCCAACGCTCGACTCGATGAGCCTGCTGGGCACGGCGGAGTCACTCCTTATCGCGGCCTCGGGAATCGAACGATCGATCATCGACCCGGTAATCGGCCAGGTGACGCCCGGCTCCCTGTTCGGGAACTACGGCGACAACCACGTCACGACCGATGTCGTGGACCTCAAGGAGTTCGACGACGACCGGTTCGATCTGTTCTCGGCATCCCTGCTCTTCGACTACGTTCCTCGGACGGAGGATGCCCTTGAATCGGTCTCCAGAGTGCTGCGCAATCGGTCGGTGATGTTCTTCCATATCGGCGAGGGCAGATTACACCCCGACGATCGCCCCCCCTACGTAAAGCGCATGCGAACGGACTGGACGGCGAAGTACTACCCCGAAGACTATGAACAGCCCATCGTCAAGATGGGACGCAAGTGGATCGAGAACAAGCTCGAGTCACTTGGATTCACAACCACACAATACACCTGGTCTGAGCCAGGCAGCCCCAAGAACATCACTTGGTGGCTTGCGCGGCGTGATGGCTGATCATGCCTGGCGGACCACTTCCGCGACCGTTCGCTGGCCCAGCTGCAGCCTGCGCGACGGATCGTAGTTGCCCGGATGCTGCAACATGATCAAGAGCGAGCCCGGTGGCAGCGCACGGTAGAGCTCGGGATCATCAAGGTCTCTGCCGCTGGGCGCGTCATACACGCCCATGGCTCCACCGACATCACTGATCTGCATCACATGGCTGGCAACGGACTTCAGTTTCGGTCGAATGTTCGTGTCCCAGAGTTCGATGCCATTGCGGGAAAGCTCATCCGCGACAAATGGACTGTCTCGGTTGTTGGGTCGCAGTCTTCGTCGTCCATATCCGTGAGCGGTTGCGAATTCAGGTTTGAGACCAGCTTGAGTGAACGCGGCAATCTGCTCTCTGAGAGTATCGAGGATCACTGGCATCGCGTCCTGATCATTCTCGCCCATGTCGGGAGCGTCCTTGTCGTAGTGCCGCTCAACGGGGTTGGCATGCATGCCAAGTTCGACGGATGGGTGATGCTCTGCAAGCTCGCGGGCAAATTTCGCCACCTGGTCAGTCGACCACTTTGCGTACCTGAGATCATCCAGAGGAAGGACGTTGTAAATGGAATGAACACCGAATTCGTCATCAAGTTGGGCTGATTGCTCAACCCAATCACCCCGCACATCATTGAGGTAGTCGATGTCGCGAAGCATCACGACGTTGAGGCGGTCATCAGCTAATCGAGTGTTCAGGAGGTCGTCGACTGAGAGGTGGTTCGGATCACACGAACGGATTGCGGCATAGATCGATCGATAGGTGGGGGGTGCCCAGTTGTAGCCGATGTCCGACATCATCGACATCCAGTACTCACTCTTGCGGATCCACTCGGCTTCCTCATCTTCCAGGTGTTCGATCCAGTCACCAACGACACCTTTTCGGGCGGCAGCGTGACGATCTTCCTTGTTTCTGGATCCGGTTGCCCAGAAGTTGTTCTCCTGCCAACAGGCATCAATCAACTCTTCATCGAAGGACAAGCCGCAGTGCTGGTAGATACGCCGCATGGTTGCGGAGAAGTCCTGATGCAGGTCTTCATAGCGGACCACGAGCAGGTTCTCCGCATCTCCGGCATCAAGTCGCCCATTCCAGTACTTCTCGAGTTTGCCAAGGCACCCATCCACTTTGCTGTTTCGTCCTTCAGTCCATTCACGAGTACTGCGCTTGTGACTGATGAAGGCGTCTCGCGGGTCGCGCACGATGTACACGAATCTGGATTCCGGCATGGCTCGGCAGGCCTGGCCGATGAATGGCGCATTTGCCGGAGCCTTGTTGACATACTTGGGAGATTTCGGAAGTGATTCGATGGCGGCCGTCACTTCATTGATGACTCCGGCGGTGTCACTGGACAGATTCTTGAAGATGGGCATCTCACGAGGAATCGCCGTCACATCAGGGTGAAATGCGACACAATCCCTGAGCCAGGAAGTGCCCCCCCGGGCGAATCCCGTCACAAAAATCATCTGATCCATCGAGATGTCTCGGACTCCGTCGTTGCTCATGATGGGAAGAACCGTGCTCGTATTCGAATCGGGGTCGTGCCTCGAGGGATGCCGCTTCGCCAGGTCCGCGAAGGTGCAGTGCCAGACCGCCCGTGCGGCGCAGTGCTCGATCATTTCGTACAACTGACTGCGATGTATATCCGGATGGTTCATCAATACGACATGTTCGCCCATGTCCATCGCATGATCCGCCTCCTCGCGAACCCGGTCCAGGTTGTGCGCCTCCGGTTTCATGCCAGCATCCAGGCTCAGATGCACACCGGGAAGCAGGAGAGTCGAGTCATGCGCTGAACCGCGCTTGTCTCGTATCACCGCACGATGAGGAATGCGATTTCGACGACCGAGCATCTCTCCGTAGCTCATGCCACACTCGATCGCCCATCGCCACTGAACCTGCCCCAGCCACCCTCGGGATCCACGACCACCATGGGCGGTGTATCCGTCAGGCCTCACCCCGAACATCCGCTCAAA
Organism: uncultured Phycisphaerae bacterium; assembly: GCA_913031315.1. Lineage (GTDB taxonomy): Bacteria > Planctomycetota > Phycisphaerae > Phycisphaerales > SM1A02. The sequence goes on from CAJWFU010000006.1 coordinate 4,918, forward strand.
GGCCTTTACCTCGGCATCGAATTCCTCGAGTGTGCCCGCTTCGGTGTGCAAGAGCAGTTCGTGACCCGCATCGAGGATGCGCCGAGCGGCATCGGCATCCGGTTTTCGGATCAGGAAACCACTGCTCAGCTTCGCACCATGCTCGTCACAGAAGCGGATCAACTCATCGATCGATGACGATTCGACCGCCCGATCATGATCGAGCCTGATCGTCAACCCGGCGGTCTTGCCGGCGGGCCATGCATACCCCCGATCAAGACGCCATGCTTCATCCAGGCCCAGTGAATTGACCTGGCGGATGAGCCATCTCCGGACCGCATCTGGATTCGTGTCGTTGGTTCGCTCGTAGAACCCGTCTTGCAGCGGCTCGAAGTTCAGTTCGGAGGCGAGGAGCTCAAGCAAGGGAAACCCGAGACAAAGCACGTTCGAATCACGCCATGCGAGATCCAAGACGTCGCCATCGACCTCACCCCTGAGAACCACCTCGCCATGCTTGCCGCCTTCACCAGGGTCGGACGTCAGTATCCCGAATTCTGCCGAATCCTCCTCACCCGAATTCGGCGCGATGAAGACGGGATCGGGATAGTCGCCCTTGGCAGGGATCTCCCTCGTCGATGTCGTGGGGAAAGCAACCACACCAATCGAATCTCCCATCGAATCCAGAAGCCGGACGGATCGCGCAGGCCGGGATCTCCCTTTCCAACCGGCCGCCCTGATCACCGGCGAAAGCGGTGGTACCTCCGACGCTCCGCTGCTGAACAAGTCGACGAGAATCCGAGGATCCCGACGGTCGCAGTCGAATCCGAGCCAGTCGAATACCGCAGGCAGCGAAGGCTGCCAGTCGGCTCTTCCCCGACGAGTCGGGAAGTCGCCAGCCGATGGCTCGGCGACGCGTACACCAGCCGGTCTCTTCTTCTCGTTCAACGAAGGTGCATCCAGACTTCCATGCGAGTTGGCCTGCGTTTCAGGTGCAAGAGTCATTGCATCAAGTTCGGCCGAGCCAGATGCCTGAAGGTCGCCCCGAGGGCCTCGATCACACAATATGATAGCGATCATGCGGATGCTTTTCGGCAAGAACAAATCCACCCTCGCCGATGTTCTGCGAAACAAGAACCTCGAACAAACACTTCCGACCCACGGTGTCCACCGGGTGTTCACGCAGGACGGGGAACAGAAACCCTTCGATAAGTCTCCTGAGGACGCCGGCCACCTCCTGACCCCCTTGCCGTCACAAGCGGCTGCAGTTGCAGTGATCCATCACTCCCTCCCATTGTTCAGTTCCAACTGGTCAAGGGCCTTCGTCGAACACATCGCGAACGGGGTGGTCGAGGGCGGAATGGTCGTTCTTCCCGAACCAAGACGCTCGAGAAGCCCTCTGTTGCATGTGAGGGATCTCACCGCCATCCTCGGACCGCCGGCCCGCTCGCTGGAGATCGACTCAAGGAACTACCTGGTATTCATCGCCCCCCCACAAACCAACACGCCATCCACACTTCAGTGGGCGATCAAAGAACAGGATTCCCTGCGTGATGGAGAGCGAGATCGTAGGAAATTGATCGAAAGGTTCGAAGTGGGAAGCCGTCCCGAGCAGCTCGAGATTTTGATGGCAGAGGGCTCAGTCATCGGACCGCCGGACAAGACGCTCCACGCGAGCGTGGATTCCAACTACGCAGCCGCACTGTTCACATATTTCCATGTCGCGGTCGCCCCCAAGATGATGCTCATGAGCCGACTGGCCGGCGAAGTGGACATCACCAGGCCGCTGCACCACGTCGATGTCGGAGGTGGGATGGGCAATCTGGGGGCGGAACTCATCCTCGACTCGAGCACCCCGGTTGAGACCTCGGTGAACGTGGAGTTCGACGCCGCTCGAATGATCATGGGGCGGTCACTCCTGAAGATGTACGAATCCGAACTGACCGGAAAATGGAGCTTCCAACTCAAATTTGCGCAGGATTACGCATTTCAAGAGCAGGCCGACATCGTCTCCATGATCGGTTCGATGTTGTACCTGCCGCGGGAGGGACTCGTTCCCTGCATGGACCGCGCCTGGGACTCGCTCAATCCAGGGGGGATACTCGTGTTCTACGAACACATCAAACATCCCAGATTCGTCTGTGACCACCACGTGATGTTCGAAAAGGACGAGATCGAATCGCTGTTGCGTCGATTCGGTGATTTCGACTGCATCTCCGGAACCAGCCTCCTGCCGGTGGCGAACGAGGACGTCGGGGACAAGAGCGTGTATCGCGTCCTGCGCAAGCCACGGTGACCAAAGAAGGTCCGATCCCCAAGTTCGGATGCCCAACGAGCCTCAGTCGGCGGCCGCGTTGATCACCGCGAAGTTGATGCGGGGGATGCCGTCGTCCTGCGGGCTTAACGTCCCCGTCGTGAGGCTCCAGTCCCCGTCATCACGGTCGATCTCCGCCTGGAGGAAGATCCTCCAGCTTTCGGGCGACCAGAAGTTGATGTGGTAGTAAGATCGATCGATTCGCCCGTTGGGGACGGTGAGGATCATCGTGCCACCGGGATCGATGGTCTGCAGGAGATTCGCCAGGGCCCGGCCCGGCGCCTCGAGGTGCTCGAGAACCTCGGTGCAGATCGCCACATCGAAGCGATCCTCGAACCGCTCGTAGATGTCCCACTGAACGATGCGTGCTCCCGGCAAACGCTTTCTGGCGTGATCGAGGGCGATGGTGGAGAAGTCCGCGCCTACGACAATGGAGGGTCTGGATCCTCTAAGCACCTCCTCGAGTACCAAGCCCGGCCCCACCCCGAAGTCGATGACCCGTCGACCATCGAACGAAATCTCGTGGTCGAGAATCAGTGATCGAAGCACTCGACCGAAGCCAGAATATTTCTTCTCCTCGATGTCCGAAGAGAAGAAATCATTCATTCCTTCCGGCGTGTTGTGAGCAAGCGTCTCAACGGATCCAGCGTTCTTCAAGCTGCCGAGCTGCGCCCGCAGTCGCTCGATCGAATCCTGCTTACGAGAGACCATCTCCCGTGCCTCTGCAAGCTTGATCCGAATCACCTTGTTCTGCCCCTGAAGATTCTCAAGGGCTTCCTGCTTTAATTTCAGGGCCGCGATCGCTTCGGCGGTCGTCTTCATTGCTGCGGTCTCCTAGCGTTTTCTTCAGCGATGATCCACATGGTCAAAACCGAGCAGACGAGGATTCTTCGACATCGTCCGGCGGTCTGGAGCAATCTCGCCCCGGAATTCTCCGGCGAGGGTCACACCGCCGCAGTTTCCACATCGAATCGCTCGGTGTAGATTCCAACGAGGCGACGTGCGTAGACCGCCCAGTTGTCATGCTCGATGTAGGTGCGGCAAGCCTTCTGCATGGTCTCCAGACGCTGCCCGTCGATGCCAGCGAGAATTTTCGACAACGCGGTTCCGTCCAATTCTTCGGGGATGCATATGCCGATGCCATGGGTATCGACGACCGTTTTCAACTCCGGGAACGGACTGACCAGCATGGGGACCCCTGCCACCGGGTATTCCCAGAGCTTGTTCGGAGAGCAGTACCAGTGGTTCAGACAGGTGTTCTCGTAGGGAATCACCCCGAGATCGCCACCACTGGTCCACGACTGGAGTTCCGCCTGCGGCGCGGGAGGAATGAAACGGATGCGGTGACCATTCGGATCCACATTCTGGGCGATGACCTTGAGATCGTCTTCGATGTTCCCCCAGCCCATCATCACCAGCACCCAGGGTTCCGGTATCTGGGCCGCTGCCCGGACGAGACCTTCAAGTCCACGGTGACGAGCGAATCCTCCTTGATACAACAAGATGCGCCGGTCATCCTCGAGGTCCGCTGCCGCTCGGAGCAGTCGGGACGGCGCCAACGGTTCGCCGTCGAAGATGGTTGCATTCTTCACCACGACCGCCGGGGGGAGCGAGGGGTATCGTCGCGCGTGCTCCCCGGCGATCGAGTCGTTCACGGTGATAAACGCATCGACCTTGGGTGACTCCCGACGCAGGACCCGTTGCCAGATCCGCCGCTTGAGAGGATGCATCTGGGATACTTCTTCGTACAACTCGTGGCTGTCAAAGACCAGAAAAGCGGACGCATTGGTCTCACACCATTTCGCGCCGACAGGGAGCATCGGCAGGTCGTGACAATGCACGGCCTGCGGCTTAAGACGGTCAAGTTCCTGCCGATACACCCTGGAGACGACGCGCTGCTTCCGGGACTGGTGCCAGGTCGACAAGAGGGACGAGACCATCGATCGAGACTTGATCAACAGCGAACCGATACCGACACTCGCCACGCTCCTCGAAGCGACCGCACCGAAGATCTCCCGCTGCTTGATTTTCGAGGATCGGGAGGCCCGCCTCTGGCGAGCCAAGAGCGACGCGGCTGCAAGGAGTGACCCGCCCGCGATCAGGCTCGGCAGGAGTCCGAAGGACATCAGCGGCTCTTCGATCCGATTCAACAAGACTCGCAGCGGCGTAAAAAGGCTGACGACGGCCAGAATGACCATCATCCCAACTCCAAGCAGGAGCACTCTCGCACGAATCCGGTAACGCTGGAGGAGTAGGCGAGGCCCCAGATCGACCCGATGGACCGTCACGTTGTCCGAACGCCGGGTCACTGGATCGTTGCAGCGATTGTCCTGAATGCCGATGATGTGGACGTCGAATCCCTCCTCCGCGAGGGAGTCCGCTTCCTTGAGCACTCGCGCATCATGGTTCACCGAATTCAGGACCAGGGCGGCTACTCGGGGAGACGGAATTTGTGCGGTTCTTCGATCGTTCATCAGACTTGGGATACTAACAAGGCTCCAGCCGCAAATCGGCTGCCGCTCCCGTATCCTCTTCCAATCATGACACCCAAGGTCCTCACCGTCGTCGGCGCCCGACCCCAGTTCGTCAAGGCCGGAATGGTCTCGCGAGCGTTGGATTCCGCGGGGATTCAGGAGACCCTCCTGCATACCGGGCAGCACTACGACTCGGCGATGTCGGACATCTTCTTCGAGGAACTGCGGATACCCGCACCGACCCACAATTTGGCCATCGGCTCAGGCCCCCACGGATCCCAGACCGGAAAGATGCTCGACGCGATCGAAGCAGTGCTCCTCGAAACCAAGCCGGACCGGATTCTCGTCTACGGAGACACGAACTCGACGCTGGCCGGCGCTCTGGCGGCGTCGAAGATCGACATACCGATCGACCATGTGGAAGCCGGGCTTCGTTCGTTCAACCGGAGAATGCCCGAAGAAGTCAATCGGGTGGTGACCGACCATCTTTCGGATCTGCTCTTCGCCCCCACCGAAACGGCCGTCCGGAATCTCGCCAACGAGGGCATTCGGGACGGTGTTCATCGCACCGGCGATGTGATGTTCGATGCGACGATGGCCGCCATCAAGATCGCGGAAGACCGAAGCGATGTCCGCGAACGAGTCGGAGTCGACCCCGGCGGCTACGTTCTCGCCACGATCCACCGTCCGGCAAGCACCGATGACCACGAAACGCTGAAGCGGATCATCGATGGCCTTCAGACGGTCGCGGGCGAGCTCCCGGTGATCCTGCCGCTGCATCCACGCACGCGTGCCGCCCTTGATCGTTTCGGACTCCTTGAATCGGCGGCTGCAGGCCTCAGGCTCATCGATCCGGTCGGGTACCTGGACATGACGAGCCTGGAGGCAGGGGCCGCCGTGATCGCCACCGATTCCGGAGGCGTGCAGAAGGAGGCCTTTTTTCATGGTGTCCCCTGCGTCACGATGCGCAGCGAGACGGAGTGGGTCGAACTGGTAGACCTCGGCTGGAACACCCTGGTCGATCCCGACACCACCGATCCCGGCAAGGTGATTCTCTCCCGCATCGGGCAGACCGGGCGTGCGGGAACGCCCTACGGGGACGGCCATGCGGCCGACGCCATCGCCGGCGTGATCGCATCATCACTTGATGAATGACCCGGTCGGGTGCTGCCCCGAGACGATCGAATCGAAGAACTCGACTCGACGCCGCTCGATCACCGGATGATCGAATGACCGTCGCGCGAATCGCCATGCCGAGCAACGGGATTCCGAATCTCCACGGACCCGCCGGATGAACCCCCGCACCTGCTCCACCGCGTTCCCTGTCGCCCAGTCGGCGTCCTGGATTCGCAATGCGAAGGACTCGCCGCCATCGAGATCGGGATCCTCGTAACCGTAGATGAGTGGCAGTCCGGCGGCGAGACACGTCCTCGATTTGAGCGGGCATGCCTGTTCCATACCGTTGCGCGATATGGCGAGACTCCCCACCGCCACCGTGGCTTGGTTGAGGATCTCCGTCAGCGCGTCACCCGTCCTCGCGGGCTCCCTCCGAATGACCGGAGACAGCGCGGACCCCTCGTCCGCGAGGTCACCGCACGCCACGAACTCGAACTCCGGAAGCGCGTCCGCCAGCAACGAGAAACGGTCGAGTCCGTGCCAGGGCGCGGCGCTTCCGAGCAGCATCAGCACCATGGGACGGGCCTTCCGATCGATCCACTCCGGTGGGGATTCGGGAACGGACGCCCCATTCGCGACCACGCAGCCGGGAACGCCGTTCGGGAGGGTCCGCTCCAGCAGTTCGCCGGTGACAGCGACGATCCCCGCGGCCCGCCGTCGAATGCCCGGCGCGGTCAGGTTCCAGAAGACCGATGCCGCACGGGAACGCGATCGCAGTTCCCGACCCCGGTCGGAGTTCACCTCGATCACCACGCGAAAATCCTCGAAGAGCGACTTCAGCCCCGGGCTCCAGACCAACTCCCTGGTATAGATCAGATCCGGGGCGATCTCCGCCAGCACCCGCCGTGCTCTTTTCGCTCGACGGTGCATCTCGAGGATCCACTCGGCGCGAAATCGAGGACGAAACGAATCTCCTGACTCGCTACCCGAGACCCCGAGGCGCCCCGTGGACAGATCGATGAAGTCCGCATCGATGCCGAGCCGGCGCCAGGTCTCCACGGTGCGCACCACCTTCTGCGGCACGCCTCTTCCCGCGGGCCCCGGCTCGGATACGACGTGGAGGACTTTCATCGGCGGTTCGAAGCCTACCGACTCACAGAGTTCATCGAAGTCGGATCGCCACGAAAAACCTCACGCCCGTACTCCGGAGACGTTCCCGATTCACTGCGGGACCACCAGGAATTCCGGCACATGCCGCCGAAGGGCCTCGATCGCGACGTTCGAGGACCCTTCCTCGCTGAAGCGGACTCGCGCAGCCTTTCTGAGACGTTCCCCCTCGTCGACGACGCGCCGGATCGCGGCCGCCGCGATCGCGGCGTCGATCTCCACCGGAAGCAGCGCCCCGACCGAATCGTCGACCATCTCCCCCGTTCCGCCCGCCGCGGTCGCGACCACGGGAACGCCCATGGCGAGCGCTTCCATGATGCTGAGCGGCACGCCCTCCGACGATGAGAGATTGACGAAGCAGTTCGGCTGCCGGTCACGATGAAAACGGTAGATCGCCTCGCGAGGAAGCCAGCCCGGAAGCTCCAGCTCGAGGTTCGCCGGACCGCTCGCGATCGCGGCTCGAATCTGCTCCTCTCCACCGCCCAGGTGAACCCATCGCCAGGAACGCCCCGGATCCCCGGCGGAGGCCTTTGCGATCGATGCGGCCACCAGCGGCAACCGCTTGACGACGGCCGCGGTCGAGCAGGAGGCGATGACCACCTCCGAGCGTTCGGACCAGGGCCGCGGTTCAAAGGGCGGCTCGACGCCGAGCGGTGCGACCGAAACGCGTTCGGGGTCGATCGGCATGCTCCGGATCAGGTGATCCGCAGCCTCCCGCGATGACGGGAGCAGGCGATGGGCGGACTCGGCGAGTGCGTCTCGAAACGGCAGGTAGCCATTCGGATTCTCCTCCTCCCACACATCGAACCGGTGGGATCGGGCGACGAACATGATCGACGGATCCCGGTGTGCAGCCAGCGCCAACCCGAAGGCCTCCGCGTTCGACCAGAACGCCATCACCCTGCGGACAGGGTCACCGGACCGCCTCGCCGCCTCGACCCAGGCAAGCAACCTGCCTGCCCGATAGAGATAGCCGACGAATCGGAGGGCCGAACGGGCGGATCCCAGAATGGCGGGGCGCGACTTCAGTTCTCGCCAAGCCGCCCCGATCAGGGTCGACAACACCGCGGGACGGAGGAGGGCTCCGGGTCCGCGCTCGGCGAGCGTCACGTCCAGCTCGACACCTTCCGGAAGGGGACGGGGCGGCCCACTTCCGTTCTTGAACGCTGGAAGGACGACGAGCGGCCCGGTCCGAGCGAGTCTCGCCACCTCATCCTCGATGAAAGCCTCGCCGTTTCCGAACGGGTAGTCCCGGACGACGAGGACGATCGAGCGACGACGCGGTTTCGAATTCATTGCTTCAGGGGCTGTTCGAGGACGAGGAAGACGGCGATCGGCCGCGAGAGTGGCGCTTCGGCACCATAACACCCGGCCTGCCGGAGCAACGCATCCCGGCCGGAATCGACCCCTTCGTCTCCGGGAACTCGGGGGGGCGCGACGAACTTCGGCCTTCGTATGATGTTCGCAGGTGGGACGTTTCCACGAGATCGCGCGACGTCGCCTCGTGTACCACCACCCGGAGCCGCCCCTTCGATGCATCTCCTTCTCGTGAACCACTATGCGGGCAGCCCTCGCCATGGGATGGAGTTCCGCCCCCATCAGTTCGCGAAGAACTGGGTGAAGTCGGGGCATGAAGTCACGATCCTCGCGGGTTCCTACAGCCATCTCCGGAACCTGAATCCCACCGTCTCGGAACGGGTCACGAAAGAGACCATCGACGGCATTCGGTACCGGTGGCTGCGGACCCCCCGCTACTCCGGCAACGGTCTCCGCAGGATCCGCTCCATCCACGCGTTCGTGAAGGCGGTCGATCGGGAGCGGCGAGGGCACCTCCGGGAGATGCGGATCGATGCGGTGATCGCCTCGTCGACCTATCCGTTCGACATCGATCCCTGCCGACGGATTGCCCGGGAGCACGAGGCCACCCTCGTCTGGGAAGTGCACGATCTCTGGCCGCTGTCTCCGATCGAGATCTCCGGATACTCGGCCCGTCATCCACTGATTCGAGTGACGCAACGTGCGGAGGACCGCTGCTGTCGGGACGCCGACCTCGCGGTCACGATCCTGCCGAAGGCGATCGAGCATCTTCGAACCCGAGGACTCGATCCGAGTGCCTGCATCTGCATCCCGAACGGTGCGGAAGCGCCGGGAGCGGCGACCGACCACGCCCCCGCGGAGGCCGTTCGCCGGATGCGGTCCGAAGGACGATTCACCATCGTCCACGCTGGAGGGCACGGCGACTATCACGGGCTCGACACGTTGATTCGGGCGATGGATGCGCTTCCGGCAGGTCGATTCGGCCTCGTGACGATCGGAGAGGGTGCGGCGAAGGATCGTCTCCGATCGCTCGCCGACGGACTCGCGAACGTCCATGCCCGATTCATCGACCGGGTCGATCGAGCGTCCGCCCTTTCCGCGATGACCGAAGCGGACGTGGTGTATGCGGGGCTTCGTGGGCATTCCATCTATCGCTTCGGCATCGGATTGAACAAGATCTACGACGCCATGCTGTGCGGCCGTCCGATCATCGGGTCCTACACCGCGGGGAACGATCCCGTGACTGAAGCCGAATGCGGGATCCGGGTCCCGGCGGACGACCCCCGGTCGCTCGCCGCGGGGATCGAGCGACTGGCATCGTTCAGTGCGGATCGCCGGAACGAAATGGGGAAGAACGGGCGACGCCATGTGCTCGAGCACCACGACTTCGAGTCGCTGGCCGGCCGCCTGGTGGACGCGATCGCGAAGCAGCGAACATCGTCGGAAGGACCGCGATGAAGGCTCCGCAGGAACAGGAACTCGAACGGATGACCCGCGCGTACGAGCGACGCGAGGACAGCCCGGAATCCCTTCCCACCGAGCGCATACGACTGGACCGGGAACGGCACTACGTGAGTTTTCTGGATTCCGCCGGCCTCCCGGCCCGCTCGGATCTGCGGGTTCTCGAGGTCGGCTGCGGAAGCGGGGGCGAACTGCACCGACTGATCGGCCTGGGCCTCGAGCCGGAGAATCTCGAGGGAATCGACCTGCTCGAAGACCGCGTCTCCGCCGCCCGGAAGTCGCTTCCCGACGGGGTCGGACTTCGATGCGGCGACGCGACCCGAATGGAATTCGATGACGATCGTTTCGACGTGGTGTTCGCCAGTCTCGTCTTCACCTCGATCCTCTCCGACGAAATCCAGACCCGGCTCGCCCGCGAGATGATGCGGGTCGTTCGCTCGGGAGGATTGATCCTCTGGTACGACTTCCTCTACGACAATCCCCGGAATCCGGACGTCCGAGGAGTTCCGATCCGTCGCATCCGGGCGCTCTTCCCAGGCATGGAGATCTCCACCCGTCGGACGACGCTCGCGCCGCCGATCGCTCGCGCCACGCGTCGGCTCGGCGTTCCGACCTACAGACTGCTCCACCTGGTGCCGATGCTGCGCAGCCATGTCGTCGCCGGAATTCGATCACACCGCGCGGGCGACCGGGCATGAAACGATGCTTCGACATCATCGTCTCCGCGGTCGGAGCGATCATCCTCGCACCCCTCCTCCTCATCATCACCGTGCTTGTCGCGATCACCAGCCGGGGCGGGCCGTTCTTCCGGCAGACCAGGGTCGGCCGCAACCGACGCCCCTTCAGGATCCTCAAGTTCCGGACGATGGCGGTCCGACCCGATGCCGTGAGCGGATCGTTCGATGCGGGCGATCGGTCCCGGGTGACCCGGATCGGCGGGGTCCTCCGCCGGACCAAGCTGGACGAACTTCCCCAGCTCTGGAACGTCCTCGTCGGCGACATGAGTCTCGTCGGTCCACGGCCGGAGGTCCCGAAGTGGACCGAGGTCCATCGGACCCGATGGGACCGGGTGCTGAGCGTCCGTCCCGGGCTGACCGATCCCGCCTCGATCCGCTATCGCGACGAGGAATCGATCCTCGCCGCCTCCGACGACCCCGAGTCGACGTATCGCGATGAGATCCTGCCCCGGAAACTCGACCTCGCCGAAGCGTACGTTCGCGACCGTTCATTCCTCGAGGATCTGAAACTGCTATTTCGCACCGTTCGGGCGGTTCTGGGCCCCGGGACTGGATCCGGGACCCCCGATGGGAGAGAATCCCCGCAATGAACGTCCCCTTCTTCCGCGTCGATGCGAGCGGAAACGAACTTCGATACGTCCGCGAGGTGCTCGAGAGCGGCTGGCTCACCAGTGGCGGCCGGGTCCTCGACTTCGAGGCGGCCTTCGCCGAGGCCACCGGCGCGAGGCACGCCATCGCCGTGAACTCCTGCACGGCGGCGTTGCACCTCGCATGCGAAGCCGCGGGAATCGGCCCCGGGTCGGAAGTCCTGGTCCCCAGCGTGACCTTCACCGCCACCGCGGAGGTCGTCGAGTATCTCGGCGGACTCGTCCGGATCGCCGATGTCGATCCCATCACCGGCCTGCTGACACCCGCCATCGTCGAGGCGGCCCTCGATGCCCATCCGGAAATCGCCTGCGTCATTCCCGTGCATCTGACCGGCATGGCCTGCCGGATGCGCGGCGACCTCCGATCACCGGGAATCGTCGATGTCTGCGAGAAGCGCGGCGTCAAGGTGATCGAGGACGCCGCCCACGCCTTTCCCGCCCGGCATTCGGATGGAGCCCCCGTGGGAAGCGCGGTGGGCTCGGTGGCCTGCTGCTTCAGCTTCTACGCGAACAAGACGATCACCACGGGCGAAGGGGGCATGGTCACCACCGACGACGGCGAGATCGCATCACGGATCCGTCGCATGCGACTGCATGGAATCGACCGATCCGCGTGGGACCGACACACCCGTGTCGGTGCCGCCTGGGAATACGACGTCATCGCCCCGGGGTACAAGTACAACCTGACCGATCTCGCCGCGGCGATCGGACTCGCCCAGCTCGAACGAAGCGACGCAAGCCGGGACGCGCGACGAGCAATCGCCGCCCGATACCGCGAACGACTCGGACACCGGGAGGAACTCTCGCTCCCCTCGGTCGAACCGGCGGACGATTCCCATGCCTGGCACCTCTTCGTGATCCGTCTCCGAACGGAGGCTGGAATCGACCGGAACGAGTTCGCGGAGGACCTCGCCGCCCTCGGCATCGGCACCAGCGTCCATTACAAGCCGTTGCACCACATGTCGGTCTGGAAGAGACTCGCCGAAATCCCGGAAACAGGCTGTCCCGCCGCGGACAGGTGGTTCGAAGCGTGCCTTTCCCTCCCACTCTTCCCCTCGATGACCCCGGCGGAGATCGACGCGGTGATCGATGCGGTGGAGACCGTCTGCGCCCGCCACCGGCAGCCCACCGGCTGACCCCGGAAACCGCGAAAATTCGATAGAATCCGGAATCTCGGTCGACTGGCCGAGCGTCATTCATCGGGCCGCGAGGGAGCCTCCAATTGATCGAACATCAGGCAAAGCCCGTGCAGGGGCGGCGGATTCGAATCGGCGTCGCCGGTTGCGGTCGGATCTCGAAGAATCACTTCCGAGCCATCGAAGAGCTCGGAGACGACCTCGAACTGGTCGGTGCCTGCGACACCGATCCCGCCCGACTCGAGCAGGAATTCATCCCCGGAGACACCCCGCGACACACCTCGCTCCCCGAGATGCTCGCGAACACGAATCCGGACATCGTCGCGGTGTGCACCCCGAGTGGAATGCATCCGAGGCAGACCGCCGAGATCGCGGCGGCCGGCGTCCACGTGATGACCGAGAAGCCGATGGCCACCCGGTGGAGCGACGGGCTCCGCATGGTCGAGGCCTGCGACGACGCCGGTGTTCGGCTCTTCGTCGTCAAGCAGAACCGGTTCAACGCCACGCTGCAGCTGCTCCGTCGCGCGATTCTGGAGGGTCGGTTCGGTCGGATCTACATGGCGAACGTCAACGTCTTCTGGACGCGGCCGCAGGCGTATTACGACACCGATCGGTGGCGCGGCACCTGGGAGCTCGATGGCGGCGCGTTCATGAACCAGGCCAGCCACTACGTGGACCTGCTCGACTGGCTCATCGGCCCCATCGACCAGGTCCACGCGATGACCGCCACCCTCGCCCGGGACATCCAGGTCGAGGACACCGGCGTGATGAACGTCCGCTGGCGGAACGGCGCCCTGGGCTCCCTCGCGGTGACCATGCTCACCTATCCGAAGAACCTCGAAGGCTCGCTGACCATCCTCGGCGAGCACGGAACGGTCCGGATCGGTGGCGTCGCGGTGAACGAGATCCAGACCTGGGACTTCGCCGACGAGCGCGACTACGACGAGGACGTTCGAAACGCGAACTACGAAACGACCTCCGTCTACGGGTATGGTCATCCGAGGTACTACCGCAACGTGGTCGACGTCCTCCGCGGCGAGTGCCCCGCGGAAACCGACGGTCGTGAGGGCCTCAAGAGCCTCGAAGTCCTCATCGCGGCCTACCTCTCGGCCCGCGACGGCCGCGCCGTCAGCCTTCCGCTCGAGTATTGATCGGACGCCTCCGCATGAGCACCACCGCGAACGAACCCACGATCCACGAGACCGCGATCGTCGACGACGGCGCGAGCATCGGCCCCGGCAGTCGGGTCTGGCATTTCGTGCATGTCTGCGGCGGTGCGGTCATCGGCCGCGGCTGCTCGCTCGGACAGAACGTCTTCGTCGGGAACAAGGTCTCGATCGGCGACAACGTCAAGATCCAGAACAACGTCTCGGTCTACGACAACGTGACGCTCGAGGACGACGTCTTCTGCGGGCCGAGCATGGTCTTCACCAACGTCTACAACCCGCGATCCGCGGTCTCGCGCAAGGACGAATACCGCGACACGACCGTCCGCCGCGGCGCGACCCTCGGCGCCAACTGCACGATCGTCTGTGGCGTCGAGATCGGCGAGCACGCCTTCGTGGGTGCCGGCGCGGTGATCAACCGGGACGTCCCCGCACATGCCTTGATGGTCGGCGTTCCCGCGCGACAGGTCGGCTGGATGAGCGCTGCCGGCGAACGCCTCGAACTGCCGCTGGAAGGTGACGGCGAGACCGCTTGCCCGCTGACCGGCGATCGCTACCGAATCGAGCAGGGAAGACTCATCGCCCTCTGAATCGTCTCAAGCACCGAATCCATGCGAAGTCCATGCGAAGCATCATGCGTTTGACATCCAGGAGACAGGCCCAGATCGCGATCACGCTGCTCGACGCGGCGGTGTTCGCCGTCGCGTTCTGGCTGGCGATCGTGATCCGGTACGGCGAATTCACGCCACCACCCCAGACGCGATGGTGCCTGTACGCGGCACCGGTCGTCGGCGTGCTCTGCCTGCTTCCCTTCCGCTTCTACCGGGAAGTCATTCGCTACGTCGGGGCGAACGCGGTCTATCGATGCAGCATGGGCGTCACGCTGACCACCCTGGTCCTGCTCTCCGCGAGCTTTCTCCGAAGCGATTCACCCTCGATTTCGCGACTGGCCTTCTTCCCCTTCTGGATGGGATCGATCCTCGGCCTCGTCGGCGTGAGACTCATCGGGCGTTTCCTGTTCCGCGAGTTCATGCTGGGTGGCAATTCCGAGTCGCAGAAGCACGTCCTCATCTACGGCGCCGGCCAGGCCGGCGTGGGCCTGGCATCGATGCTGGCCGAGGACAATTCCGTCGCCATCGAGTGTTTCATCGACGACGACCGACGTCTCACCGGCCGGGACGTTCGTGGCGTCGAGGTCTTCCATCCGGACCAGCTCGACGAGCTCGTCGAACGACGCTCGGTCGACACCGTGATGCTCGCACTGCCTTCCGCGAGCCGCCAGCGTCGACGCGAAGTCATCGACATCCTCCGCGGTCGCGGCATCGAGATCCTGACCGTCCCGGACCTGCAGGAGCTCGACTCCGGCCAGGCGAAGTTCACGGATCTGCGCCCCATCGACATCCAGGACCTCCTCGGGCGGGAGTCGGTCACGCCTCAGCAACCGCTGCTCGTCGCCAAGATCCGGGGACGCGTGGTCATGGTCACGGGTGCGGGCGGTTCGATCGGAACCGAACTCTGCCGGCAGATCATCGAGCTCGGCCCGGCGAGGCTCATCCTCATCGACAACTGTGAATTCAACCTCTTCCGGATCGACGCGAAACTCGCGGAGTCCAATCCCCTCGGCGTCGCGGTCGTCCCGATTCTGGGAACGGTGTGCGACGGGCTCCTGATGCAGGAGACGATGGAGCGGTACGACGTCCAGACCGTCTACCACGCCGCCGCGTACAAGCACGTTCCGATCGTCGAGCGGAATCCCGTGGTCGGCGTGCAGAACAACGTGATCGGGACGCTCCGACTCGCGGAAGCGGCGGTCCGGTCCGGGGTCCAGGACTTCGTCGCGATCTCCACCGACAAGGCGGTGCGGCCCACCGGCGTCATGGGCGCGAGCAAACGCCTTGCGGAGTTGATCCTCCAG
Source organism: uncultured Phycisphaerae bacterium (assembly GCA_913031315.1). GTDB lineage: Bacteria > Planctomycetota > Phycisphaerae > Phycisphaerales > SM1A02. The sequence continues at coordinate 20,344 of CAJWFU010000006.1, forward strand.
GGCCTCCAGAACCAATCGTCCGAGCGCGAAAAGACCCGTTTCTGCATGGTTCGCTTCGGCAACGTCCTCGGCTCGTCCGGTTCCGCGGTACCCAAGTTCTCCGAACAGATCCGGACCGGCGGCCCGCTGACGGTCACCCATCCCGAGGTCACTCGGTACTTCATGACGGTCCATGAAGCGGCGAATCTCGTGATCCAGGCCGGTGCCCTCACCAAGGGTGGCGACGTCTTCGTCCTCGACATGGGCGAGCCCGTCAAGATTCTCGATCTCGCGACTCGAATGATCGACCTCGCCGGCGTTTCGGTCCGATCCGAGGCGATGCCCGGCGGGCAGATCGAGATCGTCTTCACCGGACTCCAACCAGGCGAGAAGCTCTACGAGGAACTGTTGATCGACGGTGACCTCGAAGGAACGACGCATCCCAAGATCCTGCGGTCCGCGGAGGCCTACATCCCCTGGCAGGATCTCGGCAAGATCCTGCAGCGGCTCGAGGCCGCGATCGATCGACGCGACACCCCGACCGTGGTCCAGATTCTTCAGGAGACGGTCTCCGGGTATCGCGGTCCGACCGAGCCGTCGAGGGTGACGGACGCCACTTGAACGGGCTGGACCGCCGAGGGACCGCTACCCTCTCCTTTATGGCACTGTGGCGACAGTCCGGGACCGTCTGGTTCGGCGCCGTCGCGGCGGCGGGACTCGCGCTGCTGATCCAGATCCTGCTGGCGAGACACCTCGACGACGAGACCTTCGGCGCGCTTTCCAACGCCTATGCGATCGCCATCCTCGTGGCGACCTTCGCCTTTCAGGGCCTCGGCGAGGTC